>DOTA01000319.1 GCA_003513015.1 Chloroflexota bacterium | reverse complement strand
CACGAAAAAATTAGGCTGGGTGGTCTCCGGTCTGCTTTTGGCCAGTGTGGGTATCGCCGGGATGGCTGTTATCAGTGTGCAATGGGCCACGACCAAATTACAGTTCATTCCGGCAGGAATCTACCAACGCTTCGAAGTTTTGCTCAGCGATACGATCCACCCGAATGTGATGGGAGGTAATCTGGTGATCTTCATTCCCATCGGGATGGCTCTATTAACGTTTGCCTGGAAACAACTCAAAGCCTGGCAAACCATCTTGATCGCCTTAGCCACCCTAATCACCACCACGATGCTGATTCTAACCCAATCCCGCGGCGCACTGATGGGATTAGGCGCTGCTATCCTGGTGATTGTGTTACTGCGTTGGCGCTGGGGTTGGATTGCAATTCCACTTGCGGGCCTGATCGTTGTGATGGTGATCTCCCAGGTCGGTACGAATACTGTGCTTGAATCCGTCTCCAGCAGCGTTTCGATTGAAGGCACGGAAGGCCGAGTTGAAATCTGGTCGCGGGCGATCTACATGATTCAGGATTTTTCTTTTACTGGAATCGGCATGGGGTCCTTCATGGATGTGGCCGATTTATTGTATCCCTTCTTTTTGTATGCCCCCGGGCAAATCGTCCACGCTCACAATTTGCTCCTGCAAATTGCGGTTGATCTGGGCATTCCAGGATTCATCGCTTGGTTCTCCATCTGGTTAGGAGTCTGTTTTACAGCCTGGCAGCTTAACCGCTTCGGCCAAACTCAAAAAGATCGCTGGGCAGCCGCTCTAGGCGCAGGCTTTCTGGGAAGCCAGATCGCCCTCGTCATCCACGGCATCACGGATGCCGTCACCTGGGGAATGGTGCGTCCTGCCCCGCTGGTTTGGGCAATCTGGGGCACAGCCATCGCCGCCTGGATGNNCAGCACCGCCTGATTCCCAAAATAGGAAATAAAAATGCCTTCAGTTCTCTTTGTGTGTACCGGCAATCTCCATCGCTCTCCCATGGCGGAGTATTTTTTCAAAGATAAAATCGGCCAAAACCCAGCATGGCAGATCGCTTCTGCCGGCACATATACCCGTAACGGACTGCCCACCACGCCCGAAGTGATCACCGTGATGAACCAGTATGGCATCAACGCTCGTAATCATCGCTCGCAAGAGATCAATCGCATTCTGCTCGAAAACTACAACCTGATACTCTGCCTGGCAAGTAACCACAAAGAAGCCTTGCAAGCCGAATTTCCCGATTTGGCGGAACGCATCTTCCTGTTGAGTGAGATGGGAGGCAAAACTGTGGATGTCGAGGACCCCATCGGGGGCCCCATGCTCGAGTTCCAGGCCGCTGCTCGCGAAATCAATGAATATCTCACCACAGGGTTTGAGCGAATTGTTGAATTAGCCGGGTAAGCCAGATTTACCGAGATATAGATCGCGCAGCGTAGTTAGTGAAATCGCGTTCTCCGGGGTGGGATCACTAAACCAGGTGGGAATTTCCATCTGGCCCGCGGCTGGTTGCCGACCCTTGAGTTCTGCAATAACTTTCAGGTACGCTTGAGCCGTATTATCCCAAGTATATTTCCCNNCGCGCAATATCAGCCGGTTTTGCCGGATCAACCAGCACTCCATATTCACGCCCCCCCTCACGCAAACTTTCTGAAGTACCGCCATTTTGGGTGGCAACCACCGGCAAACCGCAGCTCATGGCTTCTAACGGAGTCAACCCAAAAGGTTCCTGTAACGAAACCAGCGCAAACAACGAGCGGCGCTGCGCCAAAACCCGGTAAGTTGCCGCTAACTCCGTCTGATGGTTGAGGGCAAATCCCGTGATGCAATCTCGCAACCCGAAGGCATTCACCACTGCCATAATCCCGTCCATGATGGCGATTTCTGTTTGCCCCAGAGTTTGATATTGGTGCAGAGGATCATTGAGATTGCGCACAGCAATTCCTAAATTGGCAACCGCACGCAGTTCAGGGCTGAGGGCAAAGGCTTTGACTAAACCGATCAAATTTTTCTTGGTTTCCAGGCGGCTGGAGGCTAAAACCAAAGGCAATCGACGGCGTTCGGGAGGCAAATCGCGCTCGAAGGCCAAATCCATCCGATGGGCTATGGCTGCATCGAGTTCTGTGGCTATCGGCGAAAATATTTGCCGGTTCACACCGGGTGAGATCACCATAAAGCGGGCGGCATCCCTGGGATCAATCGCACCCTGATAGGCCCGGTGACCATATTGTTCCGCGCGCTCTTGGACGGTTGAAGTAATTACACACCCGGCATGATTCATGCTAATGCGTTCTGCCAAAATGCGTTCTTTGAAATGATATTGCGCATTGATCAGCGATATATTCTCTGTATTTACCCCCAGCTTATCCATTTTTTGCGCGCCTAAAGAGTGTGCCGTAAAAGTGAAGGGCAGACCTGTTTTTCGAGAAAGCAGCACCGCCACCAATCCACCATCGGCATAATGGGCAGTGAAAGCTTCGGGCAAATCGCCCTCTTGCTGATAAAACGCCAAAATATTTGCCAACCACTCTTTGCCCAAATACGGCCAAAGTTTTTCTTTTGGGAGAAAACCTTCGGGGCCACAAGGGAGTCGCACGATGCGAACATTCTCCACATTGGGGTAGGTATCCAGAGGTGCGGCAAATTCGGGCCAATTAGGATCAATAATCTGCCGGGTGAGAATATCCACTTGATGCCCCTGGGCAGACATGGCGTGCGCTACTTCCTTAACATACACCAATTGTCCACCAAAATCGGGATGTTCAGTCCAATAGCTATCATTGGAATCAAAATTCCCGTGAGGATTAAGAAAGGCAATTTTCATAAGGCTTCAAGAGATGATATTTTTAGAGGCTTGAGAATATCTGAGCAACTAACAAGAGGTAGAACACTTTGGAATCAGAATCATCACTAACTTTATTATAGCGCGCTTCTAACAGATTGCAAAAAAAGCGAGATACCCGCGGGGTGTCTCGCTTTTTTTATTGGTTGTGCAACTATATTGCGTTAAATTCTCAACCACAAATAGCGATATGGAGCCAGCATCAGGCTGAGATAACCATTTTCGAGCGGAGGTAATCTGCGATTCCCGAGAATATCAATGGGATAAACATTCGTGACCCGCGCAACTGGGATTGAAACTGTCTGGATTTGATCGGTCAAGTTGTTGAAGATCAACAAGCGTTCGTCTTTATATTTGCGGCGATAGGCTGCAACTGCCGCCGTGCCGGTATCAATCCATTTAAAATCACCCCAGCCAAAGGCTTTGTATTGTTTGCGGATGGCGATCATTTTCTGGATAGTGTTCAACAAGGATTTCGGATCAGCCTGTTGGTCCGCGACGTTAACGGAATCAGGCCCATAAGGGGTTGAATCAATCACTGGGGCGTAGAAGCCCTCCGGGGCCGCGTCTGAAAATCCGGCTGAGGGGTCAGGATTCCACTGCATGGGCGTGCGCACCCCATTGCGGTCATCCAACCAAATGTTGTCACCCATCCCAATTTCATCCCCATAGTAGATGATCGGCGAACCGGTCAGCGTGAAGAGGATCGAGTTGGCAAGTTCGATTTTGCGGCGGTTGTTGTCGAGCAAGGGCGCCAGGCGGCGGCGGATGCCCAGGTTGAGTTTCATGCGCGGTTCGGGAGCATAGTGTTGCCACATCCATTGGCGCTCTTCCTCAGTGACCATTTCGAGGGTTAGTTCGTCATGGTTGCGCAGGAAGGTGCACCACTGGCATTCGGCGGGGATGGGAGGTGTGCGATTGATGATTTCAACCATGTCGCTGACATCGCCTTTTTTGAGGGCCATGAAGATGCGCGGCATGATGGGGAAATGAAAGCCCATTTGAAATTCAGCCTGACCAGGGATGGATGGATCGCCAAAATAAGGGCGCACATCTTCGGGCCACATGTTGGCCTCGCAAAGCAGTACGCGGCCCGGGTAGTGTTGGTCAATAAAGGCCCGCAATTCTTTGAGGTATTCGTGGGTTTCGGGCAGGTTTTCGTTGCCGGTGCCTTCACGCTCGATGAGATAGGGCACGGCATCAGCGCGGAAGCCATCAATCCCCATATCGAGCCAAAATTTGGCAACTTTTTTCATTTCCTCGCGCACCGCAGGGTTGTCGAAATTCAGGTCAGGCTGGGTAGCAAAGAAGCGGTGCCAGAAATATTGTCCGGCGGCTTCATCCCAACTCCAGTTGGAGGGTTCGGTATCAGTAAAAATGATGCGGGTGCCAGTGTATTTTTGATCACTATCCGACCAAACGTAGTAATCACGATAAGGAGAATCTTTATCCTGCCGGGCGGCCTGAAACCAGGGGTGCTGGTCGGAAGTATGGTTGAGCACCAAATCGGCAATGATACGCAGGCCGCGGGCATGAGCTTCATCAACCAGGGTTTTGAAATCGTCCACGCTGCCGTAGGTGGAGTGAACGCCGTAGTAATCGGCGATGTCGTAGCCATCATCTTTGAGCGGCGAGGGATAAATGGGCAGCAGCCAAAGGCAATCGACGCCTAATTCTTTGAGGTAATCGAGTTTTTCGGTGAGGCCAGCCAGATCACCGTGGCCGTCAGCGTTGGAATCGTGGTAGGCGCGTATGTATACTTCGTAAAAAACAGCATCTTTGTACCAAAGGTCAATCATAGATCAAGGCCCTCCATGCAGGGGGAAGTAAAATCAGGTTTTTCAGTACCAGGTCTTCGGACGAGCTTCGGCGTCAAGCCAAATCTTCGGGTCGTGGGTAAACTTGCGGCACGAAAGTTAGATCTTCAAACGGCGGGCGCACATAGCCAACATCATCCTGCCGTTCGGGGAGTTCAATTTTTTCAGGGGCCAGTTCTTTGTAGGGGATCACACTCAAAAGGTGGGCGATCACATTCAGACGGGCATGCCGTTTGACATCCGCATTAACGTTATACCAGGGGGCCTGTTTGAGATCGGTGTATTTGAACATTTCATCTTTGGCTTGAGAGTAATCCACCCAGCGGGCATAGGATTGCACATCCATCGGGCTGAGTTTCCAACGCCGCAGGGGATCGTTAATGCGAGCCAAAAATCGCCGTTCTTGCTCGTCATCGCTGACCGAAAGCCAATATTTGATCAAAATGATGCCGGAGCGCACCAACATGCGTTCAAACTCCGGGCAGGAGCGCAAAAATTCCCAGTATTGATCGTCCGTGCAGAAGCCCATCACCCGCTCAACCCCGGCCCGGTTATACCAGCTGCGGTCGAAGNNATACCATTGGGTTTTCTCTTTTTCGGTAGGAACACCCAGGGCGACGACGCGCACCACACGGGGATTGAGGCGCTCGGTAATACGTTTGATCGTGCCTCCCTTTCCGGCAGTATCGCGCCCCTCGAAGAGCACCACCACTTTAAGCCCCTGATGCTTGATCCACTCTTGCAGTTCAACCAACTCAACCTGGAGCCGTTCTAATTCTTTTTCGTAGGCTTCCCGGCTCATTTTTTGGGGTTTTGGCTGTTCGGCGGCCTGAGGTTGAATTTGAAACGCTTCGGGTTCAACTGAATCATTCGCTTCGGTGGAACGATTATCTTTTTTGTTTTTTTTCTTGCTCATGATTCATCCTCGTTGTATGTACAATTTGTAATTGTCATTTACTACAGCGTAAAGTAAGTATTCAAANNCAATTTTCAACCGTGGGTATCATATGTAAAAGTATAGCAGGGAAATCAAAACATGAGCATCTTTTTTTATGCTCATGCCCGAAATTGTGCCATTACCTGATGGGGACAATCACATATGGCAGGTTTGATATTGAATCAATTGTGCCTTCGAAAAAATCTCAGTGCGATCCAGGTTGGCGGTCAGCGGGCCAATCCTACTGATTTTGATCTCCGCCACAACTTGACCCGAACGGATGGCATCCAATGGAGAGTGGCCATCCAACAAGGCTGTCAAAAAACCAGACCAGAAGGCATCCCCCGCCCCCGTGACATCCGCAACCGAGATGAGATTAGGCACAAGGCGGTACTGTTCCCCCGTGTGTGTTGCCAGAAATGTCCCCTCCGCCCCAAGGGAGATCGCCACAATTTCAGCCCCCCACTGAAGAAAGTGCGCGGCATATTCGGCAGGCTCGAAGCCAGCGCCAAACAGACGGATGCAATCATCCAACGAAGGTTTCGTAATGTTGACATACCGAAAAGCAGCTTGCAGGATTGCTTTGAAATCTGCAACATCCGGCCAGATGCGCGGGTGAAAGTTGGGGTCCAAAGAGACGCGCTGGCCGTTTTGGCGGGCAACTTCGAGGGCCTGCAAGATCGTTGAACGAGCCGGTTCGCGGGAAAGTGCAAAGGCGGAAGTATGCACGATCCCGCTGTGAGCCGCCGCATCTAGTAAATTTTCATTAGGCTGCAAACAGGTATCCGCCCCGCGGTAAACGCTGAAATCGGGGGTGCCGCGCGTAGTACGCGTAACCGGGATCAGGGTGGTCGGGGCCTCAGAGCTAATTTGCAGGCAACTGAGATCCACACCGGCAGCGCCTACTTTTTGGCGGATAAGCTGCCCAAAGCCATCCTCCCCCACACAACTCCCCAGGGCCACGCGGTTCCCCAGGCGCGCCATATTCATGGCCAGGTTGGCAACCTGGCCACCGGCAAAACGCTCGAAATAGGCAGCCTCACCCAGGTTGGCAACCGGATCGCTGGAGATAAAATCAACTACAGATTCACCCAGGGCTAAAAAATCAAATTTCAGGTGGGGATTTTGAATGGAGTTCATCCGTTTTTTAGGCAAGCGGGGGCGCGGTGGTGCCGCGCACCACCAGTTCGATGGGGATATATTTTTTGCGAGGCTCCGGAATGGTTTGATCCAAAGCCTCCAGCAGAAGTTGCACGCCTTCAACGCCAGAATCAAACAAGTGTTGTTCGACGGTGGTCAAATTAAGATATTCAGCATCGCGGATACCATCGTAGCCAATCACCGAAAGCGCCTCCGGCACGCGAATCCCCATCTCTCGGGCGGCATCCAAAACGCCAATCGCCTGCGTATCGCAACCCGCAAAGATAGCGGTGGGGGGATTCTCTAGCGAAAGTAATTGTTTGGCCAATCGCCGGGCGGTACTACGCTCATTGGTGCCTTCGGCGAGATATTCTGGCGAATAGGTGATTCCGGCTTCCTGGAGGGCTTCCTGATACCCCTGGAAGCGGTACCGCATGGAGGGGTGAAAGGGGGTTTCCAGGTAGTCACCTAGGAAAGCAATTTTCTGGTGCCCCAATTGGATCAAATATTCTGTGATCATGCGGCCCCCTTGAATATCATCGATGAGAACAGAACACAACTCAGGGTGATAAGCATCCACCAAAACCACAGGCACTTGAGAATTCGCCAAACGCCGGGCTTGCTGGTCTTCTGGGGGCAGCGAGATAATCAAAATGCCATCCGCCCGTGGGGAGCGCGAGATGTCTTCGAAAAAAGCATCGCGTTGGGCTGGGCTTTCCACACTGAACAAAATTAGATCGTATTCCGTACCGGCCAGGGCGCGCTGCACGCCGCGCAAGCGCTCCACATAGGATGGCATGGTCAGGTAAGGCAAAATCACCCCGATGGTCAGGGTGCGTCCGGTGGAAAGCTGGCGGGCGATGGGATTGGGGTGGTAATCCAAATCTTTGATGGCAGCTAATACTTTTAGGCGGGTTTCATCACTGACGGAGGGGTTGTTATTGAGCACGCGCGAAACGGTTCCGACCCCCACATTTGCGTATTTCGCCACATCTCTGATCGTTGCTGGCATGCGCTTCACCCTTTTCGCTGTGATACGTCTGAGTTACGTCTGGAACCGGTTCCAAGCCATTATAGGTTAGCATAATTCAAATCTGTTGTCAATCAAATTACATCAATGACAGAAACAACCTGCATCGCTAATTGGCGATGCAGGTTGTTTGTATTTATTTGGATTTGCCCCCATAGGTTTCCGAAAAAAAACTGCTTATTTCTTGAATTGGAAGAGGGCCGTATGCTCCATCCCCACTCCTTCTCCTAGATTGAGTTTCATGGTTTTACATGAACTTGCGTAGCTGGTTGGCGTTTTCCAGTTGAATTGATAGTAGCCATCGCCGAGATTTTGCAAACCGGATGCACCAGCAGCATATTCTTCAATCAAATCGGTTGTTGTTCCTGAAGAGCAACTAAAACTCACAACAGTAACCGTCACCGTCACACTGGCGAGATTCGTCACCGGAGTTCCGTTGGCATCCGTGAGACGCCACTTGAGTGGGATAGCCTGACCGGCCTTGGCAATATTCAGCACATTGTTATCAACCGGCTGGAAGAACCCGCTCCAGTTGTATTTAACGGTGTAGCTAACAGATCTAGAGTTTGTATTGCCGGCAACATCTGCGGCATAGCAGGTGACCGAATGAGGTCCGATAGAACTCGTATTCACAGGATCACAGCTTGACGAAGCAAGGCCAGAAAGAGCATCAAGTGCATTTGCATTTGCCACTGCCGCCCCATTAAGGTTAACAGGATTGGGGGTCACACTCGGAGCCATGGTTGGGGCAGTGGCATCATATTTGAAATCATAAGAGGCACTGGCCGAATTGCCAACGTTGTCCGTGCAGGAACCGGGAACAGATGCAGTGGCGATATCAGGCCCACTGAAGGTCACAGGCGAGGTGCATGAAGCAACACCAGAGCCACCATCAATTCCTACGAAAGTGATCGTCAGGGCATGGTTGTACCAGCCGCCAAAATCAGCGGGACGATCAGGGGTAGCGGTCACAGCCGGGGCTTTCATATCGATCTTGAAGGGACCAACCGGGCCGGCAGTGGCTTTGTTGCCCACACCATCGTTGAATTCATGGCTGTTGGTGAAGGCGCTCGCCGTTTCGCTATCAGCGGCTACGCTGGTTAAGAGCGTTGCGGACTGCGAAGCTGGGCCAGAACCGCCATCGGTCGCGGTGCAGACAACGGATTGGTTGGCATTGTGCCAGTTAGTATCGACAGCATCGCAGGAGACTGCAGGAGCCTTCTTATCGACCTTGAAGGTGTAAGGCCCAACGATCACGCTGTTACCAGCGTTATCGGTCAGAGTTTTGGTGCCCGTTTGGGCAGCATCGGTCTCTGCGTCAGGTCCCACATCGGTGATCAGGGCAAAACTACTATCGGAGTTGCTTGTCAGCCCGGAGCCAACATCCGATGCAGTGCAGTTCACCGTGACATTGTCGCCATACCAAATATCGGAGGGAACAGTGCACTCGAAATCGGGAGAAATCTTATCAATTCTGGCACTATAGCTGGCGCTGTCTGAGTTGCCAGCCAGATCCACACAAGTACCTGTGGCTGTGCCGCTGGCAGAGAGCACATCATCTCTCAAATCACTGGCGACTGCATCCACACCCGCAGGGCCGTTATCGATGCATGTGTAGGAGACAGTCACATCGCTGTTATTCCAACCATTGACCGGGAGCGGGCTGGCGCTGGCAGTGATGGTTGGGGCAGTTGCATCGCGCTTGATTGTCACGGAATTGTAACTTGTACCGCCAACACTTATTGCGGTGCATGTAAAGGTTACGCCAGAAGTATCATAATCAACCGTGCTTTTATCACATCCACTGGTCGAAGAAACGGCTGACTGATCGTCACTCACAAGCCAGTTGACTGTAACATCGTTGGTGTACCAATTATTTAGGCCAAGAGTTCCATCAATGCTCGGGGTAATTTCTGGTGGGGTAGTGTCAGATGGCGGTGCATCAACCGTCAGGTAAAATGTTACATCTTCATGATTTGATTTGATTGCGTTGTTATCATTTGCGCCTGCAGGGGAAAGTCCAAAGGAATACCTCACAACGTAGGCATATGAACCTGGCGACAATGGTGCAATAATCGTCACCATGCTATTGCCATTGTCAGTAAGTGGCGATGGGGGAATACTGCCACAGTTAGTAGAACCTCCCCCGCTGTTTAGATCATCAGGCCAACTAGAAGGAATGGCACCAATTGAAGCCTCCGTCGCATTCAAACTACCACCGGCGGGAACATTCTGAGCACTCGCCATTAGCGATACCGTTTGACCCGAATCAACATGTTGTTTGCTATCGCACACTAGTGTGAAACTAATCTCCTGGTTGAGCGTTGCTCCTGGAGCAACANNAATTTCAGAAATCGATTAGTATTTTCTTTATTTTTCTGTCCGCCTCCTATAGATCGAATTGATAACTATTAAAGCCAGAGGAATAAAAAAAACCGACGCATCTAATAAGTTAGATGGCCGGTTTCGCTATTGGCTCTTCAGGTGCCTCGCATAAATACATATGCAAGCGACCAAACAAAGGCATCCTGAGTCATCGCCGCTACATAACATAACGTTAATATTATTTTAATATTACTATTTTGTAGTCGCAAATATATTCGTAGCGGTCATAAAACTACCCAAGTTTTGTGACCGCTTTTTGAAACCTACCCCTGAAAAGAATATCCCTTCAACCAGGTTTGTAATAACACAGGTTGGCTGGGATCTGCTTCGATCTTTTTTCGCAAGCGGTAAACCACATTCTTGAGTAGAACATTGTTACGATCCCCATATTGACCCCAAATGGATTGGATGATTTCATCCGTGGTGAATTCATGGCCGGGCTGTAGCATTAGCAAGTGCAAAAGCTGAAATTCAAGATTGGTCAATTTGATAACCAAACCATTCGGAATGATGATTGATCGTTTTTTAGGATCCAACCAATACTGGCCGGCATTTACCAGATCCAAACCCTCGATTGGCATCGTCCAGCTTCGCCGGACCCAGGCCATGATTTTGGCCTGGAATATGGCAGGGCTGATCGGTTTGACAATCACATCATCAATCCCGGCTGAATAGGCTTCCAAAATTTGCGATTCATGATATGCCGGAAGCAATAATAAGATTGGCACAACACTGATCTCTCGAAATTTCTTCAGAAATTCTATGCGGTCAGCATGTGTGGTATCAATGTCAATTGCCACCAGATCAAAGGCTTCTGAGGCCCATCGGTCAATTGCATTTTCAATAAAAGTTTCAAGAATCACACCCAATCCTTGTTGCCTAAGAATGTATGCCCACACTGGAACGGTATCACATAAATTGCATACAACAAAAATCTTGGGGGATTGTATTGAATTTGAATCTTTGACTTGATTCATGTATACACCCTCGACCCGCCACTTCTTGCAAAAAACAGTATCATTGCCTATTTACTGAAATTATATGCTAAAAATAACGATCCGATATCAAATTATTTTCAAAACCAAAAATTCGAGATTGAGGGTTTTACTATACCCTTCACGGTCACAAAT
>DOTA01000247.1 GCA_003513015.1 Chloroflexota bacterium | reverse complement strand
ATGTCGGAGACATCGGTGGCAATCATCGAGCCAGCCCAACCATCGGCTAATCCGGTGCGGATGGCATGGTTAAGAATATGCACGGCATCCTGATCATCACCGATATGGGTGCGGTGCAGGGCTTCGACCACTTCGCGATCCACGCCGCGCGGGATTACATTTTGCTCGCGCCAGATTTTTTGCCGTTTTTCTGGGGCGCGTATGACCGGGACAACTTCCCCGGTCTGCTGACCGAACTGAGCAATGTAGAGATCAGCCAAATCGTTGGCAATCTCTTCGGGGGCGCGACCTTCTATTTCAATATCGTAATAAGATGCCACGGTGCGCAGCTTGGCCACATCACGGATATAATAGCCTTCGGCCTCGCCATTGGCCGCAGCTTTGAGTGTAAAGGCCATATCGCGGCCATGGTCGGAGTGCGCCGCACTGCCCGCAGAAATCGCGCGTACCAAATTGCGGGCCTGGATGGTATCAATGGTAGCACCGCAGACGCCCACCTGGCCTTCTTTCGTCAGACGGCAGGGACCCATGCCGCATTGCTTGCAGCACATGCCAGAGCCACCGATATTGCAGGGGGCCATATCATCCGCCCGGTCAAAGGCAGTTTTGATGCCCAATTCCTCCGCCCGGATGATCATCTGTTGGGCGGCGGGATCGGCACTTCGTTCTTGGGGGGTTCGTTTCTTTGCCATTATTTATTCCTCATCCTCGTCCATACTGGTAAGGGGGGACATGCCCGGACAAGGCCAGAGGGCACGACCTTCATAATTAACAGTTTGTCCAAAACTGACCACTGCGTTGGTGGTTTCAAAGGCCGCCGTATGGCGGAAGAAACCCTTATTTCCATTCCCAGTAGAAGCTGATTGTGCGGGAACCTCCGCGGGGATGGGGAGTTCCCCAATGTAGCCTGCTTCATCCAGTTTGGCTTTAATATCTTCCGTGCTGGTGCGATCTGGATCGAAGGTGATCTCGGCAGCACGGAAGCCGCTGCTGGCGTACACATCCTCAACGCCGGGCATTTGCAACAAAATGCGCCGAACCTCGACAACGTGGTGATCGCCATACATTGCGGGTAAATCGATGTTGAATACTTCCATAAAATTGTTCCTCCTTACGTGAATTTCAATGTTTTTTAAACGGTCTGTTCAATTTTCTAGTAAAACATAAGGGAGCAGGGCACGCGCACGCTATTTGCACACTTGCTCTGCTCCCTTCTCTCTCGGAAGTTTCAGAAGCGAATTCGGCATGTAAACGGCAATCTGGCTTTGTAGTGCGGTAGTTTTGTAGTTCGGTAGTTTTTCATTCCAAAGAATAAACACTCAAAAACGACCCAACTACATAACAGTCCAACTACCCAACTAGCTCTCACAGTTACGGGACAGCGCCGGAATTCACTTACACCACACCGCTTTTGGCACAGTGCGGGTGTCACCGGACTTTCCCATTCGCACACCGTTCGATTTTCGAACAAAAGACTTGATAATTATTGATTTACGCGCTAGCATGGCCTCGCGGCCTACGTAAAGTATAGTAGATGCATGGGAATATGGTTAGTATTGCCTGTCACAAAGAGGGGAGATGTTTGTCATAAGTAAGATAAGCCTAAAATATGGTTAATCATTAGCCTTCGTGATACAATTTTCCGGCAAGCGAGTAGAGTAGATAATGGCAAACAAAAGATAGGCAGGTAGCGCGTTTTCAAGTGTTTTTTCCCTAAATATCCGTTTCCGTATCTGGGTACCCCGCTTCGTAACCTTTCCGAAAGAATCACATCTAAATGAATACAATTGAAACACCAGAAGAATTTGATCTAACTGCCTTACAAGCCGGAGACCGAGCCGAATTTGCCCAATTGATCGAAACCTACTCCGGTCAGGTCTATCGGTTGGCATTAAAAATGCTGCAAAACCCGCAAGATGCCGAAGATATTTTGCAAGAGACCTTCATCAAAGCCTACAAAGCACTGCCCGAATTCGAAGGACGCTCCAGCCTCTCCACCTGGCTCTATCGCATCGCTACCAACGAAGCCTTGATGTTCTTGCGCAAAAAACAACCGGTGCAGGTTTCAGTGGATGAACCTCTCGAAAATGATGAAGGGGATGAACGCCCCCGACAAATTGTGGATTGGTGCTGTTTACCCGAAAATGAGCTAATGTCCACGGAGGCGCGGGCGTATCTGGACTTGAGCATTCAGGAACTCCCCGAGAGTTTGCGAGCCGTCTTTCTGCTGCGGGATATCGAAGGGCTATCCACTCGCGAAACCGCCGAAGTGCTCAATATCTCAGAGGCGGCGGCCAAAACCCGCTTATCGCGGGCGCGTTTCCAACTGCGCGAACTGCTTTCGGCCTACTATGCCGAGCGCTTGCCCAGCACGGCTTATGCGAATGCTGGAAAGTAATTGATAATAAAGAGAAGAGAAATTCTCGGCATTCGTTAAGGTTTTGCGGTTATTTGTGCTCATTTTTTCCTGATCCAAAAACCGCAAAACCCTGAGGTACACAACGATGAGTAAACACGAACATAAAGATTGCCATCATCTGCTCAGTTCACTCTCCGATTATGTGGACGGAGCGTTGGAAGAGCAACTCTGCCAGGAAATCGAGCGGCATGTCTCCGGCTGCGAAGATTGCCGCATTGTGATCGACACCCTCGAAAAAACCATCTACCTCTATCATACCTCGGCTGCCAGTGAGCCTCCCGGAGTGCCAGAAGATGTCAAAGAGCGCCTCTTCAAGCGTCTCGATCTGGAAGATTTTCTTCCCAAAGCCAGCTAACGTAGAGCGGTTCCCCTGGAGGAGCCGCTTTTTAGACCCTGTAACTTTTTCTGATCGCCTGCATCTAAGGTACTGAAAATGGACAGAACCCCACAAGGGACCCGTTCCCCGGAAGCAGAGCCAACCTCGGAACGCCTCTCAGCCTTTGAGATGAGCATCAACCTGGAATTTCAGGCTCATGCTCCTTCCCAAGGGTCAACCAACCCCAAAGTGGGTGCTCTCTGCCCAATCTGCCAATCCGCAAAAATGGATTATGACGGGATGCTCAACCTGAGTTGCCTTCAGTGTGGTTATTCCTTGGCGGGTTGCTTTACCTGATAAAGATTATGTTGTGCCCCGGCGGGGCATCATTAAAAAGGAGTTGAAATGGCAAATTTATTGGATGACAAGATTCGCCAGCAAATTGGCGAGGCTTTCAAGGAGTTGCGCGAGCCGGTGCAGATTTTGTTCTTTGGCTCGAAGGAGCAGTGCGAATACTGTGACGATACGCTCATGCTGGTGGAGGAAGTGGCCAGCCTTTCGGAGAAGCTCAGTGTGCAGGCCTTCGATGTGGATGATGATGCCGAAATCGCCGCAAATTACAACGTGACCCTGACCCCTGGTTTGGTAATTGCCGGTATGGATGATGATGGCCCCGTCGATTATGGCGTGCGCTATGCGGGCATCCCTTCCGGGCATGAGTTCAGCTCGCTGATCCAAGATTTGATTTTGGTTTCCGGGCGCGATTCGGGCCTCAGCCCCCAAACCCGGGACTTTTTAGCAGGTCTAAAAGAGCCGGTGATGTTGCAAGTTTTCGTCACCCCTACCTGACCGTATTGCCCGCGAGCCGTGGTGCTCGCTCACCAGATGGCCATGGAAAGCGATATGGTGCAAGCCGAGATGGTCGAGGCCTCCGAATTCCGTGAGCTTTCAAACCAATATCACATTATGGGTGTGCCCGATACCGTCATCAATCACGGTAAAGGCAAAATGGTCGGCGCCGCTCCCGAAGGCCAGCTTTTGGCCGAAATTATGAAGGCGCTTAAAAATTAAGTTTTGTTGGCTGTATTTGGGCGGATTACTACCCAAATACAGCCAACCTTCCCCATTGATATGGCTACCGAAAAGAAACAACCCCGCGTGGTGCTTTTCACCACCCCCACTTGTAAATACTGCCGCACGGCCAAGGCCTACCTGCGCCAGCAAAACATCAAATTCAAAGATGTGGATATATCCCGCGATCAGACCGCAGCGCGCGATATGGTCAAGCGTAGCGGTCAACAGGGCGTGCCCCAAATTTTGATCGGCAGTAAAATTGTGGTTGGTTTCGACCGCCCTAAAATCGACAAGTTATTAGGACTGGACTAAAATGCAAAAAATTGCAGTTGTCACCCAGGATGAACAAAAGGTCAGTGCCCACTTTGGCATGGCCCCGCTCTATCGCGTGTTCAGCGTTGAAGCTGGCAACATCACCGCCGCCGAAACTCGCGAAAAACCGCATCACGAACGCCACCCCGATCACCACAATCATAACCATGAACATCACCAGGGGAGCGATCACCACGATGACATGTTCGCTCCCATCGCCGATTGCCAGGTGTTGATTTGCGGCGGCATGGGCGAACCGGCACACGCCAAAGCGCAAGCTGCCGGGCTGGAAATCGTGCTGACTGGCGGCATCATCGAAAGCGTGGTGCAGGCCTATCTCAACGGCGAAATCAGCAGCGATCCCAACCGGGTGCACCTTCACTAAACCGATGGCAAAACATCCTAAACACAAAAATCGTAATACCAAGAAAAATTCACCCTTACCTCTGATTTTGGTTGGCGTAGGCTTGATCGTGATCGCGGTGGCTTTTGTGATTTTTACCCCCAAAGCAAAAGAAGCCGCCGAGGCCTATGATCCCGCTAAAGTTCCATCATCCATCCCTGGCGATGTGAATTTTTCAGCCCCGGCATTAACCCTCACGGATGTGCAAGGCCAAACCGTTTCCCTGACAGATTACCGAGGCCAATGGATGCTCGTTAACAATTGGGCCACTTGGTGTCCCCCGTGCCGGGCTGAAATGCCGGAACTCAACGCCTACTACGAAGCGCACAAAGATGACGGCTTCATATTAATCGGGATCAGCTCCGGCGACACCAAAACCCAAATCGAAGATTTTATGCAAGAATACGGCATCACTTTCCCCATGTGGCAAGACCCCACCAGTAAAAGCTTGAACGCCTTCCGCATGGAATATTTACCCAGTTCCTTCGTGATCGATCCCTCCGGCACGGTGCGCCTGGCCTGGACGGGAGCGATCAGCCTGCAAACCCTGGAAGAATACGTCACGCCTTTGTTGGAGAATTGATTTACCGCGGAGAGCGCAGCGTATTTAGAGATTTCTCGATTTTCTCTGCGTTCCCAGCGCACTCCGCGGTAAAAGAGGAGATTTTGATGAATGCAAAAGTAACCTGGCAAGGCAGAATGACCTTCACCGGCAGTTCCAACTCCGGTTTTGAAGTGCCCCTGGGCACGGACCCTGAGGTGGGAGGCGACAACGATGGTTTCCGCCCCCTGGAGTTGATGGCTGTCAGCCTGGCAGGCTGCACCGCCATGGATGTGATCTCTATCTTGCAGAAAAAGCGCCAGGAAGTCACTGGTTTCCGCGTGGAAGTCGATGCCGCCCGCGCCGACGATCACCCCAAAGTAATGACCTCCGCTGTGATCGAGTATCACGTTAGCGGC
>DOTA01000377.1 GCA_003513015.1 Chloroflexota bacterium | reverse complement strand
GAGGCCGCCCCGAAAGCCGAGTATTGCGGCTTTTAGTTGCCGCAACACTTTAAGGCAGTTGCGCTATATCCGCTGAGCTGAAAATCGGGTTAATGCTCAACTGCCTGGTCAGGCGTGCTTGCATCGACCAGGGTCCCGTCCAGGTGATCTGCACGGGCAGCACCTGTCCACGCAGATCATTATCCGATTCCACAAAAACGAGTTTATTAGTGGGGGTGCGCCCGCGCCAGCGACCTTTGACCTTCTCTTCGAAGAGCACTTCCACGGTTTCGCCGAGCAACCGGCCGTGGATTTCCGTGGCAAGGCCCTCTTGCAATTCTTCGAGCAGGCGGTAACGGCGCCATTTTTCTTCGTCACTGACATCATCGACCATTTTGCGGTCGGCGACGGTGCCGGTGCGGGTGGAGTAGCGCGCCAGATGGGCCACATCCATTTGGAGTTCGGCCAGCAAATCGTAGGTGGCCTGAAATTGCGCCTCGGTTTCGCCGGGGAAGCCCACGATGATATCGGTGGCGATTGATGCGCCAGGGATGCGCACCCGGATTTGCTGAATCAGGCGGCGGTAATCGTCGGCAGTGTAGCCGCGGCGCATGTTTTCGAGCACTTCATCGTGCCCGGCCTGCACGGGGACCTCCATATGGGGCATCACTTTGGGCAATTCGGCAACGGTGTCGAGCAGTTCGGGCGTCATCCAATTGGGGTGGGAGGTCAGGAAGCGAATGCGCTCCAGCCCTTCGACTTCGTGGACGAGACGCAGCAGCGCGGCCAGATTAGGCCCATCGGGGATGTCTTTGCCGTAGCGATCCACGATTTGGCCTAGCAAGGTGATTTCTTTAACGCCCTGGGCGGCCAACGAGCGGACTTCGGCCACAATATCGCCCACGGGGCGGCTGCGCTCGATGCCGCGCTTGTAAGGGATGATGCAATAGGTGCAGGCGTGCGAGCAGCCCAACACCACAGGCACATGCGCCGAAACCAGATTGCCTTGCTCGTAAACGGGCAAAGTCAGGTTGCCATCCATCATCGCGAAGCGGCGGGAGGTTTCGGCATCTTCGTGGGCCTTGGATTCATCCTGGGTTAAATAGGCCAGCAACGGGCCAGGGTCGGAGGGCGGGGAGAAAACATCTACCTGGGGGAAACGTTTTTTGAGGGTTTCGTGCCCCTTCACGCCCACGAGGCAACCCATTAAATTGATCACCACCTCGGGGCGGGCGCGCTTGACGGGGATCAGCGAGTTCAAACGTCCGTAGGCCTTATCTTCGGCACTTTGACGCACAACACAAGTATTCATCACGATGACATCGGCATTTTCGGCGCGCGCTTCGGGGGTGTAGCCCAACCCTTCGAGGGCGGAGGCCACGCGCTGCGAATCGGCCACATTCATCTGACATCCAGCAGTCCAAATATGATATTTCATGTCCGCAATTATACCTTTCACGGTCACAAATTGCCCTTTTTAGCAGGCAAGAGGCGCAATTTGCGGCCGGGGGCATTATATATGTATAGGAAGACGCAAGTCAAGGAGGGGTTAGCAGGATATAATGAAACCCTAAATTTGAATATGGCGAAACAATTGCTATGCCTGACTATTTAATTTTTCTGATGTTGATTAGTTTGTTGTGGATTTTTGGGGGAATCATATTAGGTTTGCACCGTTTAAGCGTGCGGATTGGGCTGGTTCCGTTATTGGTGTTTCTCGGGGGAATTACGGCGGCGATGCAATTGCAAAGTTGGGGGTGGATTCACCTTCAGCTTTTGGGTTACTCGATTAATTTAGATTCGTTAATTCTCTTCCCTGCTTTACTATTTGGTGCTTTGGTGATTTACGTAGTCAATGGGACAGTGCAGGCCCGATCTGTATTTGTGGGGGTTATGTTAATTTCAGCGATGGCGATTGGTTTTCAATTAATGCCCAAATTTTTAGCGGCCAGCAATATACCCGGTTTTCAAGCAGCACCCCAGGGGTATCCGTTACGCGTTGGGCTGGCTTCTTTGGTTGCATTGGTTGTAGATGTGATTGTGTTGGTGGTGGTTTATCAGATGATCAGCAATGCGCGGCGGAAATATCCCAGCCGGGTTGCTGGTAGTTTGGCATTGTTGTCGGCGTTGCTGAGTGATGCGATTTTGTTCCCGCTGTTGGCGTTTTTCGGCACGCCGAATTGGCCCGGGGCTTGGCATACTCACTTGCTTGGAAAACTCTGTGCAGGTTTGGTTTTGCTGCCATTATTGATTTTCTACCTGCGCCGGGTAGCTCCAATCCTGCCAGGGACGGCAGCAACCGGTCCGCGACCGGTGTTTGATTTGTTCACCACCAACCTGCAACTCGAAACCCGCGCCCTTTATCATTACAATCTGTTGCGCACCATGAGCCAACTCAACCAGTTGATTGCACGCTCGACGAATGCAGATGAACTTTTCCAAAAGGTTTGTGATGCGCTGATTGAATTGCGTCCCTATCGCATGATCTGGATCGGGTTAATCGACGAAGGTTCGGGGCAAATGAAATTTACTGCTCAAGCAGGCTTTACGGCTGAACAAGTGGAGGCCTATGCCCATCATGGAAAAATGATCCCATTGCATCAGGCGGCCATTACAAAGCAGGCTCTTATCATCAATGATGTAAATCAAAATAACGAGGTTGACCCTGCTTGGAAAAAAATGATGCTAGCTACTGGGTGTTATGCGGCTGGTATATTCCCCATACGATCCCTTGACCACATATGGGGAGCGGTGAATGTTTGCATGGATCGCACAGATTCGTTTGACAGGCTTGAAATCAACTTGCTCCAAGAACTCGCCGATGATCTGGCTTACGCTCTGGCNNTATGTAAACCCTTCCAGTGCCAGGATGATGCACGCATCTCCAAGTGATCTGCTTGGCAAACCCGCGGCGGATTTCATTTTTTCATCCGGGCCGCCGGTAATGATCCAAGAGCTGATCCAGACGGTCAAAAGCCAGGGAAAGCTCAAGACTGAATTTGTTGGCCGGAAAGCTGTTTCTTCAGTTAATGTATCCATTGCGCTGGATTCAGAAGGGCAGCCAGCTTACCTGGTTTCCAACGTTCGTGATGTCACGGAACAAAGGGCCTATGAGCGGCAACTATTGACTCTCCACCAACTAACTACAGAGTTGGTTCAAATCCGCGACACACCCGAACTTATGGAGGCCATCCTTCATACCAGTGAAGACCTTTTGCAAGCCAACGCCAGCGGCATTTACTTTGTTGATCCTGAACACCTGCAAATCACCGACACTTTGGCCCATAATCTAAACCCGGAATATATTCAACGCATTGCGCGTGATTATCGCGGCTTGCCAGGGGGTGATGCCCGCAAAACCCTCCAGCCTGTTTCGGTAAACGATGTATTGCAAAGCGAAATTTATGGGGAACGCATTCACTTTATGGCCGAATTTAATATTCGCGCCTTAATCGTACTGCCGATTATCTTTCAGGAAAAACCCTTTGGCGCATTAACCCTTTATTATCAACAGCCTCACCAATTCTCAGTCGCTGAAATACAAATCGGCAAAACGCTGGTGCAAACCCTGGCTATTGTGATGCAGAATGCGCGCCTCTATCAGGGTGAGCGAGAGCAGCGCGAGTTGGCGGAGGCCCTGGTAAATGCCGCCGCTTCGATCAACAGCAGTTTGGAATTGGAAGAAGTTTTGGCTCAAATTCTCGATCAAGTGATGCGGGTAATTCCTTGTAAGGCAGCTAATATTATGCTGATCGAAAACGATATGGCATATATTCATACCTATCGCGGCTACGAAAACCAGCCAGATCACCGTGAATTCTTAGAAAATATGTCTCTGCCGCTAACCACAAAAAACCTGGCAACGATTATCCGGGATGGCGAACCCTATCTCATTTCAGATACATCCCAAGATGCAGATTGGGTGGTTATTCCTGGGTCAGAGTGGGTCAAGGGAAATATTGGTGTTCCTCTGAAGGCAGGTCAGAATGTGATCGGTTTCTTGAATATCGACAGCGATAAAGCTGGCCTGTTTACGGAAGAGACCGTTCATCAGTTGCAAATCTTTGTTGATTACGCCACCACAGCGATCATCAATGCACGACTCTACAAAGCTGAACACAATCAGCGAGAACTGGCCGAGGCCCTGGCTCTGGCCGCCGCCTCCGTCAGCAGCAGCCTAGAACTGGCAGATGTTCTCGATCAAATTTTGGCACAGGCCATGCGAGTGGTTCCTTGTCAGGCTGCCAATATCATGCTGATTGATGGAAACAAGTTAAAGATGGCCCGGCATCGCGGCTACGGAAATTATATCAGCGACACAACCACCTTCAACGATATGGAATTTTCCATCGATTGGCCCGGCCTGCACGAGATGTATACGCAGGGCAAACCCGTGATTATGCCAGACACGCACTCAGATGAACGCTGGCAATCGACCGCTCAAACCAACTGGGTTCGCAGCTTTATCGGCATCCCACTCCTGGCAGGTCGAGATGTGGTTGGTTTCTTGAATATCGACAGCGACAAAGCCAACTTTTTAACCGATCAATATCTGCCGCGCCTGCAAACTTTTGCCGATTATGCCTCCACCGCCATCAAAAACGCGCGCACCTACGAAAAAAGCCTCCAGCGCGCCGAAGAAATGGCTGCCCTGGTGACCGCGGCCTCTGCTGTCTCGAAAAGTATCGAATTCAAACAAGTTCTCAAAATCATCGCCGAGCAGATGACCAAAGTACTGAAAGTCAAAGCCTGTGCCATTTCTAACTACGATAGTGAATTAAATCAGGTAACCCTTTTGATGGAATATGGCACAGATGAATGGGAAATTGGCGCAGAATGGTACCAACCCTACGATTTGGTGAAGTACCCCCTAACCAAGCAGGTGCTCGAAAATAATGAGCCGCTGCACTTACGCATCAGCGATGCAGAGTTGGATGAATCCGAACGAAAATTTATGGAATCTGCCAAAATAGAAACGCTGCTGATGCTACCCCTGGTTAACCAAGACCGCGTGATCGGCCTGGTTGAATTGATGGATACCCAAAAAGAACGGGATTTTTCGGTGCGCGGAATTGCCCTGGGGCTATCTTTGGCAACCCATGCCGCCGCCGCCATCGAAAACGCAGATTTATATAGCCGCCTGCAAACCTATGCATCGGAACTTGAACAGCGCGTCGACAGGCGCACCCGGCAACTTCAGGCCGCCACCGAATCTATCGAGGGCATTCTGGCTTCCATCCCCGATGCTATTTTTGTGCTCGATCAAAACCAGGAACTTGTGCGCGCCAATCAGGCCGGAGAAAAGCTCATCTACCAGGCAAGCACCACCGGATTGGATTTATTCAACCCGGAACTGCTCCAAACCCTTGAAAACAGCCACAACCCCCAAGCCCCCGCCATCCTGCATGTTCAGGGTAAAACTTATCAGATGCTCGCATCTCAAATGGCCCCGAATGAAGAGCAAACCGGCGAGCAGATCATCCTCTTCCGGGATGTCACGCACTTCCAGGAATTGGATCAAATGAAAACCCAGTTCGTTTCCGATGTTTCACACGAACTGCGCACTCCGCTCACCAATCTAACTCTATACCTGGCATTGCTCACCACTGTCCGCGATCCCCAAAAACAAAACGATTACATTCTCATCCTGCAACGCGAAACTGATCGCCTCACCCACCTGATCGAAGACCTGCTCACCATCTCCCGCCTGGAGGCCAGCCGCGTTCAGGTTCAAATTCGGGCCACCAACCTCAACCAACTGGTTGAAGATCTGGTCTATGACCGCTTCATTTTGGCCGCCCAGAAAAACATTGTTCTCGATTTCGCTCCCGCGGCTGATCTTCCCCTGGCAGCCGTCGATGGCAATCTGCTCACTCAGGGGCTCTCCAACCTGCTCACCAACGCCATCAACTACACCCTGCCCGAAGGCAAAATTCATGCCAGCACCCTGCAACTTGATCCCCATTGGGTCGCCATCCAAATTTCTGATACGGGCGTGGGCATCTCCAGCGAAGAAACCGAACGCATCTTCGACCGTTTCTACCGCGGTCGCGCCAGTCAGTTAACCGGTGCCGAAGGAACGGGGCTGGGGTTGGCTATCTCGCAAGAAATTATCCAGCGCCTCGGCGGCAAAATCACCCTGGAATCCACCCCAGGAGAAGGCAGCACCTTCACCATCTGGCTAAAAATCGCGACCACCGGCATGCTATAATCCCCAAAGGTTTCAGGCACAAACTGCTAGCAAAAATTACCATCCACTCCCAAGGAGCGCTGCATGTACGACCGAAAAAAACTCGATGAGTTGCACCAACAGCAACATCACTGGGAAGAAAACACCCTCAAACCGACGCTTGACCGCTTCCCGGAACGAAAGGATGAATTTATCACCACCTCGTCCGAACCAATCGAAAGAATCTACACCCCTTTAGATGTTCACGATCTGGAATTTGAGCGTGATCTCGGGTTGCCCGGAGAGTATCCCTACACCCGCGGAGTTCATGCCACCATGCACCGCGGCCGCCTGTGGACCATGCGCATGTTCGC
>DOTA01000545.1 GCA_003513015.1 Chloroflexota bacterium | reverse complement strand
TATATAGCCGAAGGGCAGAACGATGATGAACGTTCTGCCCTTCGGTATTTATTTTCTCATTACAAAAAGATCAGGAGTTGACTGACCGTAAGCGCCTTGCCAGGAAAATCACCACCACCAATGCCCCGGCCAGGGCAATCATTCCCGGAATTCCGACATCGTCCGCGAAGCCTGTATTCGGAAGTTGCGTACTCGTAGGTGTGGCTGTCAACCCTCCGGCTTGTTGGGTTAACAAAGCGGAAACCGTGGCGGTACGCGGATCCTGAGTAGGTCCACCCCCAGAAGTGAGCGGCGTATCCGTTGGGGCCAGAACTGGTGTTCGAGTAGGCGTAGCGGTATTCGGGGCCAGCGTATTCGTAACCGTGGGGGTTAGCGTCCAGGCCTGGGCCTGGGCCGTCATTCCAGCAGCCATCGCCACACTGGTATTTTGCATATTGATCTCAGCCGCCTGGGTACTTTGCGCATCGCGCCGTTGAGGCAGAAACACCATGGCATAAACCACCATACAAACCACCGCCAATACCAAAACCGCGCCTAAAATACCAGCGACGATCAAAAAAGTACGATTATTATTGCCACCCTCTTGCGGTTCTTCTTGACCTTCTTCTACATCATCGGCATCATCTTCATATTGAAAATCACTAAAATCGTCCATGTTCTACCTTTCTCCTCCTACATCCTAGATCCGTAAGAGCTAAATAATGATTACAGCCTAATTTTACACATACCTTAACGGCGAATTTGCAACTTCCTGTAATATTACGTCAAAACCTCCAGATTAGCCAGGGGAACCGTGACAGTTTCTCCATTTTCGAGCGCTACCTTCGCCGCCATAGCCTGTAAACCGCTTGCCAAGGGAACGGGATGTTCAAAAATTTTCTGGATGATACCAACGCATTCCACCTCGGCTGACCGTGCTAAGCGCACCCTTTGCCTGACCGCAAAATCTTCCGTTTCGAGGGGAAGCGGCGGCTCATTCGAAGATGGTAGTGGAATCACAACCTCCGGGCGGGTACCGTTAAAACGGTCAAAAGCTACCGCATTAACAGATACTTCCCGATTCTGATTGGATGTAAGCAACTTGAAACTGGCAGGGTCTAAAGGCTGATCACCAAACCCGCGCAAAACCAATACTGGAAATGGCATTTTAGCTGCTAACGGAACCAGGGAGGCTGCCATACTCGAAAGGATCAATCCTTTGACCGGAATATCGGCCGCGTTGCGCAACGCCTTTGGGCTATCACAATAGCCACCCAGAACCACCGCCCCCCGCAAGCTGACTTCCACTTGATCGCTGGTTAATTTGGATTCAGGAGTCTCTAATTTGCTCTGCATCAACCCAAATTCCATGCGGCCGTTGCCCCAAATCCCCTGGACAAGGGCACCTACCGTTTCGATTACGGCTCCGCGATCAGCAATCAAATCAGATACTACCCCTACCAGTCCCGCACGTAATTGATAGGGAGGCGTATCAACCTCAAGCAGCACCTTGCCATCCTGAATTAATGCAATTCTCCCGGCAACCGGCGCACGCAACACCCGTCGAGTCAGACCAATGGGGCCAGCAATCAAATCGCCTTCACCAACCTGATCGCCCGCAGCACGCTGGATCAAAGTTTCCGCTTCTTTGACCGAAACGCCTAGAGAACGTGGCACATTCAGCAAAAGATGTTCTGGAGCGACCGAGGCTTCCGCAACCACATCCCGCGGCGCTACCTTTTGCCCCTGGCGGACAAGAACCTTTCCCGGAATGGGCAATACCCGCTCCCGGCGGATGGTTGTGAGGGGCAAGATATGAACGACTGATGCCAACATAATTTGCAAAATCCTATTTCTTGAAGATCGCTACAGAAATGGTCACGGTCAATTCCCTAGCGTCCAAAGCCACTTGCCAAACAATTCGCGCTGGCGTGCTGCATCGGTATGCAGTGTAATTGGGCGACCACGCGCATCAATCACCAAACCTAAAATACCGCCCACCATGCGCAAACGTCCACCGCGCCCCGGCCCCATACCAATATCAAAGCGATGAAGGGGCTGCAAGCGCAAATTGACAATTTGCCCGAGCGGAACCGGCAGCACTTCGATGGTGCCATACTTAATTTCTGTGCGGGTTTCGGAGCCATCAGCAAAGGTGGCCTGCAAACGCAAAATGGGTGTACCAGGGCGAGATTCACCGACCGGTGAGATCACCGCGCCCAAATTTTGCATATTATTCTCCAAAACCTGCACCACCAGAGTGGGATTTATCTCGGCTGCCGCGCCTAGGGCCGCGGCTAAATTGCTCTGATCCAGCAGAACCGTGGTTACGCCTGTAGGCTGTAAACCATCCAGTAGGGTCATCAAGGCCCGACCTGGTGTGGAGGCCTGAATAAAGGGCATGCCGCGCACTAAGATCGGTTCAAACCAGGGCAATAAACCTGTCCCTGGCCCATTCACATCCGCGGGAAAACCTGGCACAGTTTGTTTGACACCCAGGCGAATGGCCTCGCGAATGATCGCTTGCTCCAAGGCAATTTCTTCAAGCGTTGCCGGAATACTCGTGGGGTAAGCCGCCTTGTAAAAAATATAATCTCGCACATCATCTTCGCTGAGATCAACCGTTAACCATTGCATGATCTTCTTCGCGGAAGTTTGTTTGAGAATCCCCGGAAGGCTGGAACCCATCCCAAACTCAGGATAAACCCCGGTGGTCAAATATCCGGCAAACCCGGCAGAAATTGTGGTTGCGGAAGCGCCCACATCAACCCCTAGCACACCTTTAGCGGGATCATACAAACGGCTGAGGAAACGAATCATACGACCAAAGGCTGTGGCGGTCGGCAGCATGTGCCCATTAGCCGAGTTACTCAACTCTTGAACACCCCTCACCTTTTTGGCAGAGATTTGTTGGTAGATATTGGCTAATTGCAATTGGGCAGCATCCAAATCTTCACTTTCAAGTGTGGGGCGA
The DNA here is from genome assembly GCA_003513015.1 of Chloroflexota bacterium. GTDB lineage: Bacteria > Chloroflexota > Anaerolineae > Anaerolineales > UBA11858 > UBA11858. The sequence continues at coordinate 3,179 of DOTA01000545.1, read as the reverse complement.
ATATTGGGAGCATAATGCAATGAGGTTACACCCTCCAGCATAGCTCGAATATCTTTTTGGACGGCTTGATTGCCAGCATAAAGCACCTGAGGGCGTTGTGTTTCGGGTAACAGACGACAGGCCAGCCCCACGGTTTCTAGCAAACGTTTGACGGATTGATCCGCGCCACCTTCGGTGCCGCCAGCGGCGATCACGAGATCAGGGCGAGTGCGCAGGAGCAAATCAATCCGATCATCCTGTTTCCGGCGGTCATTCAAACTCAAAGTTTCGACCACTTCCGCGTAAATTGTGGATGTCAGACGACAGGCACTTTCGACGGAAACATCTTCTAACAGACCAACTGCAACCACTTTCAGCGGATAGCCAATTGAAAGTGTGGCTACCAGGGCATCCACCCCTGATCCATCCGCGGCGCTTGGCAGGATAATACTCTCGTCATCGCGCAACAGCAGACGCCCCGAGATGGATTCGAGATGATCCACCGCTCGCTGAACGCCTTCGCCAATATCTCTGAAAGGTATTCCAGCCGTTGTCACCGCCGACCCCGCAGCCAGAAAGCGATAGCGGCCTTCGACCACGTCAAACAACAATGCTCGCGTGGTGCTGGCTCCCACATCGATAACTAACAACGAATCCACAGAGACGAGAGAAGTTGTCATAAGGCTACGAAAAAATCAAATCCTTGATCAGATTCCAGATAAAAGACATGCGTTCAATTAAGGCCGTGATCGCAGCCAAATAAACCCCGGAGAACAAGGCCGCAAAAGTGACTGCAATAAAAAATTGCCCTACCGTACTGACAGATTCGAGCCAAGCCGGGCGTTGCGATATTTGATCGTCACTGCCTTTGCGGCGAATACCAAAATGGAAATATAGCAAAGTCGACAACGTGCCGATTAGAATAATAATGGCGTTGAGCGGATTGCTCTGATCGGCAAAAATACTCATCGAAGCCGAGGCTTGCGGGAAAACCGTTCCCACCACAGCCCCACCAACGGCAGCGGCTGCGCCCACACCGACCAAAAAGGCCATCGCCGGGTTGCCCAATTTTGTCAAACGCGGTGAAATTTTGGTTAGCATTAACGTTCCCAAAATCAAGAAAAGGATCGCGAAAATTTTGGCATTGCGATCACCCTCGATGAACGGGAAAATCATCTGGGGCAAAACAACATTCTGGATCACCATGATGGCAACATAACCAGCCGCAACGCCAATAAAAAGATGGATCACCAAACGAAAGACAGCATTATCTCCCCAAATATAACTAAACACCGCAATGGTGAACACAAAACCCAGGAGGGTACCCACCAAATCCAGCAGACCTAAATTCATGCGGATTCTCCTCCGGATTCTTTTCGCCGGGCCAGCAAATCCGAGATCAACGTGATACTGCCACCAATCAAAATCACACTCACGGCTACAATCAAAACAAAATTGAAAGCGTCCCAATAATCTCGCGCCAAATTTGAGCGACTCGTTATTTCATAAGCAGCCCCTCCCGTCAAACCGCTGACCAAGCCGCTCAATTGAGCCTGCTGGCTATCATAATAAGGCTGGATCATCGGCTCAACCTGCGCACTCACCACAGCCGCCAACGGCACCGCGCCCAATTGGGGTTTTACCTGCTCGATCCAGGTCTGCGCTGTGTTTGGATTATCAGTTATCACGAGTACGAACGCAAAATCTGAGAGGCTGGCAATATTTCGGAGGGGTTCTGTTTGCCAGGCTCGGGTTCCATCCAAGGTGCTCGAAACAACCCATTGTGGGTTGCGGGCAAAAGAAGCCAACCCCGAGGCTCCGCCCGGAATATACCCCATATTTACATATTGGGTTCCACTCGCATAATTATGCACACCCTCAACCTCGCTGATAAAATGCTCCGCGAGCATCGGGCCAGTGGGAGAAGTCGAAATCAGGGCCAACTTTGCCCCGCGCAGCATCATGTGATCCACAACACCCGCTGCCGCTGCATCCATTTCACCTGCCAACCCAGGTTCATAATCAAAAGCCAGCAACACCGTATCATCCGGGCTCAAGGCATCCACCAACTGGCTGGTTTGCCGCACACCTGCGGGGATTATCTCCGGCAAAGCCGTCATCTGCGTGTCACCCAAAACCGCCAAAAACGCAATCACCAACAAAATCGTCCCCAGCACAGCCTTGAATATTCGATGGCTCGAAATCAACGGGGCCAGCGGCAAAACTTGTGGTTTGCTTTCCGTTTCCAATAATTGCTGAAGCAAAACAGTATGCTCTTGTTGGGCTTCCGTAACCTGAAGTTTGCTGTAATAAACCGGTGGTTGTTTCAGGCGGAAAACATCCGGCTCAGCCGCCAAAGTACTGTAAAGCCCAGCCAAAGGCCCCGAGGTTTCTGCCGGGCCGCGATCCACTTTGCCATTCGCATCAGGTTCAACCGGACGCATCGCCGCCAACCAGCCCGGCAACTCCGCAGGCGTCAGATCAGCCTCACCAGGCGCATAATCTGCATCTGATCTCTGATCTCGATCAGAAATTTGCTCACCCGCGCCCCAGTCTGATAGCGGATTCAACGCTAGTAAATCATCTTCAAACTCATCATCCGGGATGAAGGGAGAAACTGCGGCTGGAACCGCGGGTGTATCCGTTTCCGAAGGGATTTCTTCGCCCGAAAAGCCCGAAAAATCATCTCCTTGCAACCAGGCAGGAACCGCACGCGAATCGTCCACGAAAGCAGCTTGAGATGGAAGCGCCGCTTCTTCTTCGGCAGACGCTGCAAAACCATCCATGCCTGCCAACCAATCGGGCAAATCAGCCTCTTCAGCCTCGGTGTGATTGAAATCATCCTCACTTCCAGATAACCAGGATGGCAATTCTTCGTCATCACCCATAGCGGATGCCGTCGAGGCCACTGCCGATGCGCCCCCCACCTCTGCCAGCCAATCTGGGAGACCTTCATCATCTGCTACAGAAGCAGCTTCAGCAAGCGGCGTAGACTCATCCAAATCCGTCAGCCAGCCGAGCATATCAGCATCTTCAACTGGCACAATGCTTTCGGGTTCGCCACCCGCCAACCAATCAGGGAGATCGCTTGCCGGAGCGGGCGCAACGCTTGCGGGTTCTTCACCCACCAACCAGTCCGGAAGATTACCCACAGGAGTAGATGCGGCGCTTTCGGGTTCATCACCCGCCAACCAATCGGG
>DOTA01000260.1 GCA_003513015.1 Chloroflexota bacterium | reverse complement strand
GGTGCAGCCCGATGAGAAGATCGTACTCTTCAACACCGGCACCGGTTTGAAATACCTGCGGAATATTGTGTAGATGCGCAACAAAAAAAACGAAATCGCCCGTGATTTTTAGCTCACGGGCGTTTTTTTTAGCGGGTCTCGGTCACTTTGGTTAGGCCAACGGGTTGATCGGGGTTAAGCCCCTTCGACATAGTGAGTTGCAAGGCCATCAATTGCCCGGGGATAATAGCAACCAGGGGCGAAAGCCATTCGGGGATCCCTTCCGGGATGCGCAGGGGAACATCGGCATGAGAGAGCAGCTCCGTATGGTCAGAGATCACCACCGGGGAGGCGCCGCGCGCTCGCACAGTTTCGATAAAGCTGCCTAAATCAGCCTGGGTTTTTCCGGAGGGGGCAATCACCAACAACGGAAAACGGAATCCGGCTTCGAGCACCGAAATTGGGCCGTGCAAAAAATCTGCCGAGGAATAAGGTTCGGTCACAATCCGGGTTAACTCTTTAATCTTGAGAGCCGCTTCAAAGGCCGTAGAATAGTTGTATCCCCGCCCAATCACGGCGCTGCGCGTGATGTAGGTATAACGCTCGATGCGAGCCAGGTTTTCAGCCGTCATTGAGAGGGTATTTTGCATCCACAATGGAACTTTGTTGAGATCATTCAGGCGGGCGCGGTCTCCCAGCAGGGCCGAGGAGAGCAAAGCCAGAGCCGCCAGCGAAGTGGTGTAGGTTTTGGTAGCCGCCACGGCTTTTTCTTCCCCGGCTTGCAGGTCGATCACCCATTCAGCGGCCTGGGCCAGGGGGGAATCGGGCTTATTCGTAATCGCCAAAGTCGGCTGACCCTGCTGGCGGCTGGTTTCGATCACACTAACAATATCCGGCGAGCGGCCTGATTGCGAAACACCGATCACCAAGGCATCTTTAACAATCGGGGGAGTCTCGTAGAGCGTGTACAGCGAAGGTGTAGCCAAAGCCACCGGGATGTGATTATTGGCTCCAAAAAGATATTGGGCATAGCGGGCGGCATTATCGGAGGTGCCACGCGCGGCAATGATCACATGCGTAATTTTGCGTTCCGCAATTTGCGCCGCAATTTGGGCCACCAACCCACTCTGATTCGCCAAAAATTGGCGCACAACTTCGGGTTGCTGGTGGATTTCCTGATACAAAATCGATGCCATAACGAGTTCTTCCTTCAATAGATTTAAAAATGTAAGCGCTTCCATTATTATAATCTCAAAGGGCAGAGAGAGATAGGTGCGAAAAATGGTAAAATGCTGACACTACCCCTGCTTTAAATCGAAGTAAACTCATCGGATATGTCAACCTTTCTCAACAACCGTTATATTCTGCACGAAACTCTCGGACAAGGTGCCATGGGCGTTGTGTTTCGCGCCACCGACCGGCTTTCGGGTGATATCGTTGCCATCAAACAAGTAACCATCCCGGGGGAAAATCTGCAATTCGCCTCCCGCTCCGACGCGGAAACCGCCGAAGAGATCAAACTGGCGCTGGCGCAAGAATTTCAAACCCTGGCCTCCCTGCGCCATCCCAACATCATCAGCGTTTTGGATTACGGCTTCGATGAGCTGCATCAGCCATTTTTCACGATGAGTTATCTTCCGGAAGCGGCTACCATCCTTGAGGCCAGTCAAAATCTCGCTGAAAACGGCAAAGTACATCTACTCATCCAGGTGCTGCAAGCCCTGACATACCTGCACCGACGCAATATCCTGCACCGCGATCTCAAACCCGGCAATGTGTTGGCCATCGAAAATAATGTGCGCGTGCTCGATTTTGGCCTTTCCGTTTCTCGTGAACATGCCAGCGGGCGCAGCGGCACCCTGGCTTACATGTCACCGGAAACACTGCAAATGGGGAAGACCACCGAAGCCTCCGATTTGTACTCCGTGGGTGTAATGGCCTATCAAATGTTCTCCGGTGAACTCCCCTTTCAAGCCATGGATATCATGGGCATTCTTTCACGCCCGCCCGACCTGCAAAAACTTTCAGCCCGGCCTGAACTGGTAGCCGTTATCGAAAGGCTGTTGCAAAAATCGCCCGCCGAGCGTTACGAGGGCGCTTATGAAACCCTGGTAGCGCTGAACCAAACCATTGATCAGCCCGTTTACGCAGAAGATTCGGCTATTCGAGAAAGCTTCCTGCAAGCGGCAAAATTCGTGGGGCGCGATGCTGAATTCGCCCAACTGCTCAATGGGTTGGGTGAAGCAGCCCACGGGCGCGGCAGCCTGTGGTTGATCGGCGGTGAAAGCGGCGTAGGCAAAACCCGTTTGCTCAAGGAACTGCGCATCCGGGCCCTGGTACAGGGTGCCAATGTTTTGCGGGGTCAGGCCGTGGAGGATCAGGGCTGGCCGCACCAAATCTGGCAGGAACCTCTTCGCCGCCTGGCACTCATGGGTCAGATGAGCAACCTGGAAGCCGGTGTGATCAAGCCGATTCTGCCGGATATTGAAACGCTGGCCGGACGTGAAATTCCAGAGGCTCCCGCTGTGGATGAAAAAGACGCCGCCCAACGGTTATCCCTGACCATTGGGGAAGTTATCAAAGAGGGTGCCCTGGCAACCCCTCCGCTGGTACTGCTGTTGGAAGATTTGCACTGGGCCATCGAAAGCTTGGAAGCCCTGATCGCCCTCAATCGCACCATCCACGAAAGCCCCATCCTGGTAATTGGCACCTACCGCAGCGAAGACATACCTGATCTTCCAGAACGCTTGCCCGCTTCAAACCAAATGCTCCTGAAGCGCTTTGATCCGCAGGCTATCGCTGAATTAAGTGTTTCCATGCTAGGCGATTCGGGTTCGCATCCCCGGGTGCTCTCGCTGCTGCAAGAAGAAACCGAGGGGAATGTCTTCTTTTTGGTGGAAACAGTGCGGGCGCTGGCCGAAGAAGCTGGCAGCCTGCAAAGCATTAACAGCCGCACCTTACCGCGAGAAGTTTTTGCAGGCGGGGTGCAACGCATTATCGAGCGACGCTTACAACAGGTGCCCGAGCACTATCGCCCGCTTTTAAAAATGGCGGCTGTCATCGGTCGGGCCATCGAGTTGGAAATATTCCAGTACTCCTATCCACAGATCGACCTGGAAAGCTGGTTAACAACTTGCGCAAATGTGGCTGTGCTGGAAATCCAGGATGAACATTGGCGTTTTGCCCACGATAAATTCCGGGAGGCTTTACTCGCCGAATTAGAAGCACAAGAACGCCAAATCCTGCATAACCAGGCTGCCAAAGCCATCGAAAGTGTATTTGGTAACAATTTGGCCCCTTATTATGGCCGGCTGGCGTGGCATCATGCACAGGCCGGTAATCGCGCAGAGGAGCGCGATTACGCCAGATTAGCAGGCAAGCAGGCGGCGACACAGTTTTCGCACGATGAAGCCATCCGCTATTTCGATCAGGCGCTTAACTTAACCCCTGAAGATGCTTCAGATGCCCGCTATGAACTTCTGATGGAAAAGAGAAACGCTCACAAACAGCTGGGCAACTCTGCCAAGGAACTCGAAACCCTGGAGGCACTACAAAAAATTACTACGGAATCAGGAGAACCTGCCAAACAGGCTGAGTTGGCCTTATCCTGGGGTAATTACCACTATGACCACGGAAACTATCCCTCCGCTCTCGAGTTTGGGCATCAAATTCTAGAGTCAGACTCCGCAACCCAGGAATTAGAAATCAAGCTAAAAACGTATAACCTGATCGCTTCAACGCTATGGAAACAGAACGAATTTGAGGCGGCCACGCGTTATGCCCAAATGGGTCTGGAACTGGCCCAAAAAATTGGCGATCAGAGTTACGCAGCGATGATTCTCAACAGCCTCGGCATGATCTCCTTCGGCAAGCGGGAACTCAACACAGCGCGGGGCTACTTTGAGCAGGGGCTAGCCATCGCCCTGGAATTTGAGAACCCCCGCCTGCAAAGTATGTCGCTAAACAACCTCGGGATTGTGGCCGGATATCAGGGTGATTTTCAAGCCGCGCAAAGCTACTACGCCCAGGCCCAGAAAATTGCGCACGAAATCGGTGTCCGCAAACAAGAGGCTATGGCACTGGTCAATTTGGGCTGGATTTCAGGGTTGCTGGGTGAATACGAGCAAGCCATGAATTTTACGAAAACGAATATTGCGATTGCGCGCGAAATCGGCGAGCGCTACCACGAAACCTATGGCTTGATCAACTTGAGTTCGTATGCCAGCGCCACTGGAGATCAAGAACTGGCCCAAAAATCCGCTGAGCAAGCCCAGGCGCTCTCCCAACAGATTGGGGATCGCTCCGCCGAGGCCTGGGCCTTGACGAGCCTGGGGCACAGTTATTTATCCTCCGGGGAATTTGGGCAGGCGGCGCAGGCTTATCAGGAAGCGCTAAACATCCGTCAAGAGTTTAATCAAGCCCTACTGGCAACTGAACCAGCTGCGGGTTTAGCACGCGCCCTTTTTGAACAAGGTGATACTGCGACTGCCTACCAACACATCCAAGAAATTTTATCCATTATCGAAAAAGATCCCAAGCTGGAAGGGACGGATGATCCCTTGCGGGTATATCTGGCCTGCTTTTTGGTGTTACACACACAAAATGACCCCCGCACAGATCAGATTTTGCAACAGGCGCATGATCTGATTCTATCTAAGGCAAACAATATCCCAGACCCCCATACTCGCAAATCTTTCCTGGAAGGCATTCCTCACCATCGGGAAATATTGAGGGCCTGGCAAATCCGAACTGCTCAGAACAAATCAGATTAATCAACTCCACNNATAACCTGAGAGGAACCCGTTAGTTATAGTTTGATTCTCCAATCGGAGGGTCGCCCAGATCCAACTCGCCTGCAAATAGATTGCCAACGAGTTTACCTTGTAGCTTCTGCACACTGGTTCCATCATGGTAAACCAACTTCCCCGATACGGCGGGCAATTCCACCGTGTATTTTTTTCCATTGGGGAGTTTTTTATCAAATTTACCAGCTTTATTCTTTAGCCCAAAATTACTGATCCATGTAATATTTTCTTGTTTTTGATCATCCGGATCCACCCAGAAATCGGGCAATCCATCGGGGAAATCTTTATCGACCACATCATAATCATTTTCGATATCATCCCCTAGAACAACGGTGATATCCTTCGTAAAACGCTTCTTCTTGTTCGCGTGATCGGGCCTTGCGGGAATTGTGGTTCGCTTCATTTTTTTACCTCCAATAGTAGATGGTTGTTGACTCCACGAAAAGGCACTCAGCTTGAAATAACGGGATCACCCCAAATTCCCCAATTTTTCGAGTGGATTTTTTTCGCCAGAATCATTTACGTGAACATCATCATTATAAACGATCGCGATCCAGATTTTTTAAAAATCGAATCGCCTGCAACCAGATTGTCCCAAAAATTTCATTTAACCATGTTTCTGAGGTTGAAACGAAATTTCCAGCAGATAAATTCATGTTAGAATCTGGCGACGTTCGTAAAAGCAGGTAAACAATGAACAACGAGATACTTGAAAAGCTCCTTGAAATCGGTCGGAAAATGGCCGAAAACCGCTTGCTAGATCCACTGCTGGAATATGCGATGGCTGTAGCTTTAGAGCTATTTCGCGCCGAGCGGGGTTATCTGATGCTCCTTAATGCAGACAATACCTTAGATTTTCGAGTTCGGCAGGATCATTTGGGCAGAGAAATTGCCAAACCGGACGAACAGATTAGCCACACCATCTTTGAAGAAGTGATCAAAAACCGGAAACCATTGGTGCTTGCCAATGCCTATGTTGATCCTGTCTTTCAAAATGCTGAGAGCGTATCTTCCTTGAAGCTCCAATCTGTGATGTGTGTTCCTCTGATCGCCAAAGAGAGAATTTTGGGAGCGATCTACATCGAAAATCGTTCAGAAGCCAGCCTGTTTACAGCGGATAACACCAAGCCCCTCGAATATTTCGCTGCGCAAGCTGCAATTTCAATTGAGAATGCCATTTTAAACAACGAGCTAGAGGCCCGTGTAGAGCAGCGCACGGCTGAATTAGCCCAGATCAATATGCTGCTGAGGGAAGAAATTGAAGAACGCAAACGCGTTGAAAAACAACTTCAGCATTTAGCCACCACTGACCCACTCACCGGGGTTTATAACCGCCGTCACTTTTTTGAATTGGCTGAGCAAGAATTTGATCGCTCTCACCGCTATGGCCGTCAAATTTCGATTATTTTGTGCGATGTAGATTTCTTTAAAGAAACAAACGATACTTACGGTCATATCGCCGGTGATCAGATGTTACAGGCCATCTCTGAGCGTTTTTTGGGCAATTTACGCCAGCTAGATATTTTTGGGCGATACGGCGGTGATGAATTTGTGATTTTGCTGCCGGAAACCGATTTAGATCAGGCAAAAATGGCTGCGGAACGTCTGCTCAAAGCGGTGACAAAATTGCCGGTGGAGACCTCCCGAGGTGCGATTCCAATCCAGTTGAGTATGGGTGTCGCCAGTTTGACGAATTCGGATGATATTGAAAAGCTGCTCATCAAAACCGATCAGGCTCTTTATACTGCCAAAGAAGCGGGGCGCAATCAGGTAAACGTTTTTTTAGAGCACCAGCAGGTTGAAATCCCCTGAACTGGCTGTACGCTCATGAAATTAAAAAAGCCATCCAGTTTGGGTGGCTTTTTTAATTTAAAATTCTGTTTGTAAAATGAGTTGATCTGCCAGATCAGGGTTGCACGAAGGTGCCGTTTCGCAAATCTTCGAAGGCTTGGCGAATTTCTTCGGGGGTGTTCATCACAAATGGGCCATAGGGAGCAACGGGCTCCCGGAAAGGGGCACCGGCCATGAGCATAAAACGCACAGTTGACCCCATCCCGGTTTGGACACGCAGCAAATCGCCATCTTCGAAAACCAGCATATTCACCGCAGACACAAATTCACCTTGCCCATCATCATCGACGCCGAAGAGGCCTTCGCCCTCAAAAACATAGGCCACCGCAGAATGTTCGGCGGGGATCGGGAGTAAGAATTCCCCATCGGGTTCGAGGGTCACATCCATGTAGAGAGGTCGGGCAGCGATTTCGGTTACAGGGCCGCGCGTTCCTTCAAATTCACCGGCAACCACCCGAACTTTCAGGCCGGGTTTCTCTACTGCGGGAATGGAATCCGCGACAACTTCCTGATAACGCGGCTGACTCATCTTCTGCGCGGCGGGTAAATTCACCCAAAGCTGAAATCCATTGATGATCCCCCTCGGGCCGCGTTGGGGCATCTCTTCGTGCATGATGCCGCGGCCGCTGGTCATCCATTGCACATCACCGGGGCCGATGATGCCCAGATTGCCCAGGCTGTCGCGGTGGCGCACGTTGCCTTCAAGCATGTAGGTGACGGTTTCGATG
>DOTA01000059.1 GCA_003513015.1 Chloroflexota bacterium | reverse complement strand
ATATTGGCTTTGGGGCTGGTACGCAGCACATAATCCAAACGCTCAGTGAGGGCTTTATCATCCACTTTGAGCGTTTCCAATAATTGAGGCACCACACCTTGTGGTTGCTCGATGAGCGCCAGCAAAATGTGTTCAGTATCAATCTGGTTGTGGCCGTAGCGTTGAATGATTTCTGCGGCCCGTTGAGCGGCTTCTTGAGCACGCTCGGTGAAGCGATCAAATCGCATCATATTAACCTTCCTTTATCCTGTGAAGCACGCTCTGCGTACCCCGCAGCTTGCTGCGTAGGTTTAAACAAGTGCAAAACCTGCCACTCAAATTATAACATTCGGCAGGTTTCAAGGTGTGCGCCGGGCATTAGAGTTTTATATGAAATCGTTGCGGATGACTTGGCAGCGTTCGCAGGCTGCGTGATTGCACAGCAAGGCCAGCGGATTGTCAGTGATCAATTCTTGCACAATTTCAACCAGATTATTTAAGGGGATGGCCTGAACCAAGGCATTCCCGACTTGAATTTTGCGGACGAACCATTCCAAATGTGGGGTGATTTGTTCAAACCCGCCGGAGCAACCCGGCCAATTGGAACATGCGATCACACCTTGATAGGTGAGTGCCCAACGGACAAATTGACGCCGACCCGCGCGTTGTTCTCCATAATGGATACTGGTATTGGCCGTGTGATTGACGCCCAAAAGCAGCACCCAACCCTGGGCTTGGGTCAGCACCTCGATGGGCGCAAAGGGATTGCCCAACGTTTGGGCCTCAATGGCCTGTTCAGCATGGATCCCGGCAAAAGAGTAGATTGGGTGTCGCGAGCGGCGCGCTTGCGGGTGCTGGCGCAAAGTTTCGGCGATGATGCCGATACTTTTGTCGACAGGCATCTCCGGGTCAAAAAATTGAGCCATGCGGTTGGAGTCTTTATTGGCCCCGTAGGTGATGCCGTTGTTTGACGGCCCATCTGTGGGAGTGATCATCGTGGAATAGGTAAAAGCAGGCATTACCAGCGCATTTGCGGCGGTCAGTAACGCGCCCAAAACCGTTTCTGCTCCGCCGCGCACTGCTCCAAAGGAGGAAAGCGAAGCGTGCGCGATCACGGGTTTATCGCCCAGATCGAGGCTTTGAAAAGCGGAGGAGAGATCGCGGAAGGTTAGCATGATTGTTTGATCAAGTAGTTTGTAAGTCTTGTAGTGGCGTAGTCTGTAGGTAGAAACTACAAGACTATTCGACTACTTCCCTTTCCAGTGGGGCGTGCGCTTTTCGATAAAAGCAGCCATGCCTTCTTTTTGGTCGGCGGTGGCGAAAAGGGTGTAAAAAGCACGACGCTCGGCGGCCAGCCCTTCGCTGAGGGAAAGTTCGAAAATATTATTGACTGCTTCCTTGCCGAACTGCACTGCCAGCGGGGCACGCGCGGCAATTTCGGCGGCCAATTGCAGTGCGGATTCCAGGTAGCTTTCGATCGATTCTACGCGATTGACCAATCCATGATGCAGGGCTTCGGCGGCGCTGAGGGTGCGGTTATTGAGCACCATCTCCATCGCCAGGGCTTTGCCCACCGCCAGAGTCAGCCGTTGCGTACCGCCCGCTCCGGGGATCACGCCCAGGTTGATTTCCGGTTGTCCAAATTTAGCTTTTTCGGAGGCCACAATCATGTCACAAGCCAGGGCCAGTTCGCAGCCGCCCCCCAAAGCCCAGCCGGAGACTGCCGCGATCACCGGTTTTTTGATTTTACGGATGCGCTCGAAGGCCGGGATGAAATCGCTTTTGAGCATTTCTACCAGCGAAGCCTGTGACATTTGCTTGATATCCGCGCCGGCGGCAAAGATTTTGTCGCTGCCAGTAATCACCATCGCGCCGATTCCATCATCGGCATCGAAAGCTTCCAGGGCGCTCATCAGTTCGTGCAGGAGCGTGCTGTTGAGGGCGTTGAGCGCCTCCGGCCGGTTAAGGCGGATCAATCCGACTCGTTCGTGGGTTTCCACCAAAATTGTTTCGTAACTCATGGTTTTGCCTCCAGTTGTTCTGAAATAATACCAAACTCTGCCCTATTCTGGGGATTACTGGCCTTTGGACTGAAATTCACCGTTCATAAAAGTGTAGTAGGTGGTTTCGTTTACGCCTACAAGGTTTCCATTGACCAGTTTTGTGCCCTCCGTAATCACGCGGAGATCGAAATACTCTGGCTGGTCCCCACGGATGAACTTATAGGCGACCTCGTATTCCCAACAGGGTTCGGTTTCCGCCAAGGGCGGGCAGAGATTTGCGTTGTTTGCCAGAGTTGCGATTTCTGCCACTGGTTTCAGTTGCCCATCGACTACGGCGAGGATGATCTGCTGAGTTTGGAAACCGCGCGCTAAAAGTGGATCATCCGTCAGCACCAGCGCGTTTTTCTCCGGGCCGATTTCAAGGATGCTAGTTTCTGGCAACAAATCAAAACGCGCATAGGGAATCATCAATTTTTGATACGAGTCCACCTGCCAGCGATCATCTTCCCAATGAAGCCGCGCACCTCCTAAAACCGGCGAGAGGGCGCGTTCACAGCAATCGGGCAGGCTGGTTCGGGTTAAAACAATCAAAACCTTTGGGTTGCCTTCCCAGTTGCGAACTTGATGAGCGATCTGGGTGTTGACCTGGGCGGCATATTGAAACTGTTCTTTTTCGATCTCGGAGAGTTCTTCGACGATGTAAGCGCTGCCGTCCGGATTGGTTTGAATAGAAGCCCCTGGACCGTAAAGCAGCCTGAGAATTTCAGTATCCGTGGGGATAGGGGGTGAATTGTAAAGACAGACCATCACCGGGAGAAACAAAACCAGCCCGGCGAGGCTGATCCCCAGGGCGGCTGCCAAAACTTTCCGTTCGCGCGGCTGCACTCGGATGGTCAGGTAGAACCCGCCCAGCAGGATCATCAACCCCCAAAAAATTTGCGCCGCTGATAGATTCATCTTTTCTCGGCGAGCCAGCGCTATAGAAGGTTATCTAATAGAGTTTATCGGAAATAAGGGATAGCACACTGAGTTAGTCGAAGTGTGCGTCCTTCGACAGGCTCAGGACGCTATTTCCAATAATGTCTATTTTATCTGGAGCACTCGCCCGCTAAAGTTGGCAGCTTCATGGCTGCACAAAAATGTGACCAAAGCCACAGGGTCAGCGGGTAAATCCGCTTCCAACTCCGCTTCTGGAAAGCCCGAACACACCGCATTGACTCGAATATTCAAAGCCTCAAGCTGATTGGCCGCGGCGCGCGCCAAACCGATCAGTCCGCTTTTGGTGGCCAGCCCGGCGGCGCTGTTGGCGTCAGCTTGGATCACCTGCACGATCACACCCCCGCCCTGGGCACGCATCTCACGCGCCACCGATTGCAGCAGCAAAAACGGCCCCGTCAGATTGATGTCCANNCAGTTGATCAGCACATCGATGCGGCCAAACTCATCCAAAATTTCGTACAGCATGGTTTGCAGCGCCAGTTTGCTGGCGAGATCGGCCACATAGGCTTGCGCCCGGCCGTTAGCAGCCTGCAGGCGCGCCACCGTTTCATCCAGGTTGATGGGCGTTAAATCTTGGGCGGCGATGATCGCTCCCCGCGCGGCAAAGGCCTCCGCCAGCGCCCGCCCCAAGCCTTTACCTGCTCCGGCAATCAGAACCACTTTGCCATCAAATTCGCTCATCAGGAGGTCTCCTCCGGCTGGGCGCACACCGGAACCTGAGCGGGATTCTCTTTGGCGTTTAGCGGCATCCCCAAATAAGGTGTGGGATCATAAGTGTTGTCGATTTTTAGCTCATTGCTGAAATTCCCGCTGCCCTCATCTTTGACAATCGAAAAATGCAGATGCACCCCGGTGGGGTTATTGGGATCGCCCGAATAGTTGCCCTGATACCCCAGGAGGGTACCTGCCTCCACAAAAACTTCTGATGTTCCGGGGGGAAAAGCCTCCGCGATATAGGAATCACCATTGGGGTTGGCCATGTGGGTGTAATAGGTCCAGATTTGCCGCCCCGGGTTTAGGGGATCACTGGGGATGCGGATAATAACGGATGATTTCCAATCGGGCAGGCGGCTCAAATAGCCGGGATAGGCCGCGTAAACCGGAGTCACCCCCGGGTCCGCGCCGCCAAAAATATCCAACCCCTGATGTTTGTGTCCCGGCCGGAAGGAATCCCCCCAAATAAAGCCGATAAATCCATCCGTGGGCATCGAAAAGGGTGCTTGGTTGCAAACCGACCCTGCGGCGATGTGCCACTCTGGGTGTTTGCTGGGATTGCGGATGGTGGCGAGTACCTCGGCGGTGCGGCCTCCGCTGCGGGTGTACCAGCGATAGGCAAAATAGCTGAGGGTAAGGGCCGCGATAAAGGCCAGCGAGAAGGTGATTTTCACTGCCGGGTGCAAGGTTGATTTTTTCATCGGGTTCTGTTCGAGAAAGCTGCCCTGGTTTTGGAAGGTCTTTCTACGGTGTGGGCGTGATCTCTTGCGGCAAGGCCGGCATGGATTGCATTAACTGCCCCATATTCATACGCACAATCACCTGCAAGCGGGCATCACCGATGCGATCAGCTGTATCCGCCGCCAGTTGATAGGTATCGAGGGCCATTTCGCGGTCACCCAGGGCCTCGTAGGCCTGCGCTTTTTGAAGCAAGCTGATGGCTGAATCCGGGTTAAGCGCCAGCGCGGCCTCCGCATCGGCTAAGGCTAATTCGGCTTGCCCGGCCATCAGATAGAATTGGGCGCGCTCCACATAGAAAGAAACCTCATCGGGATAACCCGCTTTGGCGGTTTCAAAGCTTTGGGCCGCTTTTTCGGGTTCATCCATCATGTGGTAGACGACCCCTTGCAGCGCGTACAAATTGGGGCTATCGGGCCAGGATTCAATTGCCAGATTGGTCTGTACCAGCGCCTCTTCGTAACGGCCTTCCACTAAAAGATTTTCGGCCAGGGTTTGGTAGCCAATGCTGGCTTGGAGGGCCGGGTCGGGCGCTAAAAACTGCCGGTATAAAATCGTTAAAACCATCAAAACCAGCGCGCCAATCCCCAAGGTGATTAATCTGCGGCGCCTCGTTTGCTGTCGTTCGGAGGCCAGGGCTTGATCGACAAACCACCACCAGTGATCGGCGGGCGGCTGGCGCAGCGCTCGCAATTCGGCCAGTTTTTGCTCCCCGCCAAGGCAACCTAAAAAGCGTTTGCGCTGCTTTTGGAGCTGCGCCAAAATGGTTTCATAAAGGCTTTTCTCGCCGCTGGCGGCACCCCCGGCTTGCTGCAGGGCCTCCAATAAATCCGCTGCCTCGTCCAGTTTTATCAAAATCTGCTGGGGGTCTGGAGGGCAATGTTCCGCAAGTTTGACCACTTGCAATTGCAACTCATTCAGCAAACTTCGCAGGGTTTCTACCCGAGTTTGTGGATTCTTTTGGGATGTTTTTGACATTGCTAATGCGGTTTGCTCGTGGGAATTTTCCATCGTTCTCTCTGATCTTTCATGCCGGTCTGGTGTGCAGATCGACGATTTCAGCTTTGGTGACTTTGAGAATATCTTGCGGATAAAGCTGCACCAGGGCATTATGTGCCCCGCCCCCCGCGAAGACCTCTGACCATACCAGCACCCGCGGATCAACCAGGGTTCGCAGTTGCTCCCGATGCCCAAAGGGCGGCACCGTGCCAACAGGATATCCCGTTAACTGTAAAACCACTTCCGGGGTTGCCAGCTTGACCCGTTTGCGCCCCACTCCGTACAGGTCGGCGATCACACGCCGCTCCACGAGTTGATCGCCGCACGAGATGGTCAGCACGCTTTCCGTGGGCAACGTAAACAGCACCGATTTAACGATCTGGCTGGGCGGCACGCCCACGGCCTGGGCCGCGGCCTCCACTGTGGGGGTGGGTACCTCCAGGATCAGAATCTCACCCGCAATGCCAGCCTGATCCATAAAGGCCTGTAAATCTTTGGGGGTCAGGGGTTCACTCATCTTGACGGTACTGCCGCAAATTTTCGGCCTCATCCTCGCGGTGTTCGGCAATCAATAGGGTCATCTGTCCCCGAGTGATCTGCTGCAAAATCTGCCCGGCGGCTAGCCCTTCGGGCGAACTCATAGCGGCTTGTAGGGCGGTTTGATCGGCAAAGAAAAGTTCGTGCAGCGTGCTCACGGGATGATCGCCAAAAAGCTGGGCGGTGACTCGGATGCTGGCTTCGCGCAACAGGCCGGGCATGCGTTCGGCATTATGTAAAAATTCGGGCCAGCCTTCATCCAGCGCGAGGCCTTCCGCTACGGGAGGAATGAGAATGATGAGCTTATACATGGCTCCCATTATACTCTGGCAGGCCGCAGGGCGGCAACGCGGGTATAATCCAGGCAAACAAAAATTGGAGGTCAAAATGACCCTGTTAAATTCAGCGGCTTATCAATCTTTTGAAAAGATTCCCTGGCTGGCACGCGTGCGCCGCAATCACGGGCTGGAACATGCCACTTTGCATGTTCTGGCAAAACGCTACCCCGGCAAAAACATGGCAGGCCACTCCGATAATAAAGGATTCTGGCTGATCGGCGATTTATCCACCGAAGAAGTGGCCTCCGCCGTGGATGAGGCGCTTCAGCGCATGCAAGCTGGCGAATCTAACCTGGCGGTGCATCCCAACTGTGGCACGAACTTCGCTACGGCCGGCACGATGGCTGGCGTGGCCGGGGCCGCGGCCATGTTAGGGGTTGGCCCGCGCAAGCGTGATAAGCTGGATCGGCTGGCCCTGGCCGCCTCCCTGGCGACGATTGCCCTGATCTTTGCCCAGCCCGTAGGCTTGTTTGTGCAAAAATATTTCACTACTTCCGGTGTTCCGGGGGAACTCAACGTGGTTGAGATTACCCCCACACAACGTGGCAAACTCAAAGCCCACCGGGTGATCACACAGGGCTAAAATGAGCGCCAGCAAGCCGGTTGTTTACATCTTTCACGGGGATGACGAATTTGCCCTGGGGGAAGCCGTTAATAGCATCCGCGCCCAAATGGGGGATGCCACCACCGCGGAGATGAACACCACCCGCCTGGAAGGCCGCAACCTGAATTTGGATGATCTGGTACGGGCGACGCGTTCGCTGCCGTTTCTTGCGGAGCGGCGGCTGGTAGTGCTGACCGATCCCCTGGGTTCGCTCAAGACCAACGCCGACCGGGATAAATTCAAAAAGATTATGGAAGAAACCCCTGCCACAACCGCGCTGGCGGTGCGGATCAGCAGCCCGTTGCTGGATGCCCGCGGGCGGCGTAGCGGCAAAACCCATTGGCTCGAAAAGTGGGCTGCCGGACAGGCTGGTAAAGCCTACGTGCGCGAGTATTCCCTGCCTAAAGGCCCGCAAATGGCGAATTGGATTCGCCAAAAGGCTAAAGAGAGTGGTGGTGAGTTTAACCTGCAAGCCGCAGCTTTGTTGGGGATTTATGTGGGTGACGATCCCCGTCTGGCCGCGCAGGAGATCGAGAAACTGCTGGCGTATGTCAA
The DNA here is from genome assembly GCA_003513015.1 of Chloroflexota bacterium. Lineage (GTDB taxonomy): Bacteria > Chloroflexota > Anaerolineae > Anaerolineales > UBA11858 > UBA11858. Next base: position 2,625 of record DOTA01000059.1, on the reverse strand, counting down.
TTACCAACGCCCTGTAGAGCCGGATGATGTCGAACATCTCGTAGCTTATGCCGGAGAAACTAGTGTTTTTGAGATGGTTGATGCTCTGGGAGCGCGTAACGGGCGCGAAGCCCTGCGCTTGCTGCACCGTTTGTTGGCAGAAGATGATCCTCTGCGTTTGTTTGGCATGGTCACGCGCCAGTTCCGCCTGCTGCTGCAAACCCGCGAACTCATTGACGCTGGCAACCGAGAACAAGAAATCGCTTCCACCCTAAAAATACATCCCTTTGTGGTGCAAAAACTGATGGGGCAGGTGCGTAACTTCTCATTGCCCCAATTAGAAACGATTTATCACAAGCTCTTGGAGATTGACGAGGCCATCAAAACCGGGCAAACCGAAGGGGATGTAGCCCTGGAAACCCTGGTGGCTGCTCTGACCGTTTAAACGCAGATCCGGGCACAGTCGCCGTGCCCGGATCCGGTGAGGAGGGGGGGAAGAAAACAGATGCCGCCAGGTTACAGGGCCGATGTAGATTCCCGGCGGTTGATCCCAATCCAGAAGTGATTGGGGAGCATGGTATTCGAGGTGCGGATTTCAACGCCCTGTTCTTGGATTTGTGATTTTTCAGCACTTTGGCTGACAGCACTTGAGATTGATTCTCCGGGGTTGGCGGGAATCATGCAGGGGTGAACAAAGCACAAGTTGGGAGCCTTCCCATACTTGTCGCGGTAATACGCCGCGGCACGCTCGATTTTTGATCGTAAATCAACTTGTTTGTCGTTATCGAACCAAAGCATTCCGATATCCATCAGGCACCTCCAAATTGCTTATTTTGGAACTTATGTTCTAATTATAGCACGGTGCCGATAAAATGGCAAGTAGGAATTTTGGAAAATTACGCCCCCACGTTTTGCAAGCGCCAGTCCAGCGCGGTGTAACGCTTCGCCTCCTTGTTATTATTCACCGCCATGCCAATCGCCCGGCGGCTGCCCACCAGCACGCACAACTTTTTGGCCCGCGTGATCGCCGTATACAGCAAATTGCGTTGCAACATCAAATAATGCGCCGTTACCAGCGGCACTACCACCACTGGGAACTCGCTGCCCTGCGATTTGTGCACCGTTACGGCGTAAGCCAGCACCAGTTGATCGGCCTCGGTAAAATCATAATCCACCGAGCGGCCATCTACCGCCACGGTCAGCGTATGCTCCACCAGATCAATCCCTGAAATATACCCAATATCCCCATTAAAAACCTCTTTATCGTAATTGTTCTGGATTTGCATGACTTTGTCGCCGACGCGGAAGGTGATGCCAAACAATCGTTTTTCCGGGAATTTGGGGTTGCTCCCGTTTAATTTTTCTTGCAACCGCTCGTTGAGGCTGCTGACCCCCGCACCCCCGCGATACATCGGGGCCAAAACCTGGATTTCGCGCACCGGATCAAAACCAAACTTTGCCGGGATGCGCTCTGTAACCACCTCCACTACCCAATCAGCCGCGCTGGCGGCATCTTCCGCGGGGAACAGGAAAAAATCACCCCCCTCACCCCCAGCCCCTCTCCTGTTGGGAGAGGGGGGCAAAGCAACTGAAAACTCCGGCATTTGCCCGCGATTGATTTTGTGAGCGTTGGTGATAATCAGCGAATCCGCCGCCTGCCGGAAAATTTGCGTCAAACATGTGACTGGCACCGTGCCGCTGGCGATCACATCCCGCAGCACATCGCCGGCACCCACCGAGGGCAGTTGATCGACATCGCCGACCAGCAGCAGATGTGTACCCGGTTTCAGCGCTTTGAGTAGATTATTCGCCAAAATCAGATCAAGCATGGAGGCTTCATCAATCACCAGAAAATCCACGGGCAGAGGATTCTCTGGGTTATAGGTAAAACCCTCCACGGGGGAAAACCCCAGCAAACGGTGAATCGTGCTGGCGGGGCGGTCGGTGGCTTCGGAGAGACGCTTGGCGGCCCGTCCCGTGGGGGAGGCCAGGGCATAGTGCTTTTTCTGAGATTCGAGGGCGGCAATCAGGGCTTTGAGNNGTTTGCTGCTCGGCGGATAAATCCGGGTAGGGTAGGGGCACAGCATGCTGCGCTCCTACGTTGTCTGTATTTAACGCTCGCAGCCGTTCAGCCACGCCTTTTTCGCCAAAATAGAGTGGGGTCAGATAAATTACCGGGGTGCCGTAGGGTTCTGCGGGTTCGGCGACCACCATCACCCCTGACTCCTCTCTCCCACCGGGAGAGGGGCTGGTGGTGATGGCAGGGAATGGAATCACCTCCGGGCGGACGCGATCATCCTGGGTCAGGCGCTCCAGCGCGGGAGCAATCAAATCCGCGGGAACTTCGAGCAATTCCACAGCGTGGCGGGCGAGTTCATCTTGCGGGGCATACACGTGACCATCATCAGTCATCTGGTTGAGGGCATAAATGATACCGGCCTCGACCCGGCTGGGGTGATCGTGCGGCAGACCTAAATCTTGGGCGATTTTGTCGGCGGTTTTAAAGCCCACGCCGTAAATATCACGCGCCAGTTGGTAGGGATTTTCCTGCACTATGGACAGGGCGGCGTCACCGTAGGTTTTGTAGATTTTGACGGCCAGGTTGGTGCTGACCTGGTGGCTTTGCAGGAAGCCCATGATCTCCCG
>DOTA01000193.1 GCA_003513015.1 Chloroflexota bacterium | reverse complement strand
TACTGAATCATTAGTTCTATCGTAGGATTGTGAGGTTTCTTCTGTGCAGTCATAATAGCTGAGCAATTTGACACTCTCCGACTTTGCGTCGTGGGGGCTGTGTTCTGGTTTTTAGGCAAATATGAGGAGGGTACGGACTTCTTGGAGCGTATAATATAGCCTCGGATATTGTCAGAGCAATTACATTTCCCATAGAAGATATTATTCGAATTATCTGAACTTTTATTTTTCAGCCCTTCTCGGTTATCGCGGATTAAATAATGATGGCAAAAACAATCGCTGTTAGTGAAATAAACAAACTTCAAAAACGTGTTGCTGAATTAGAGAAAGACATCGGGTTCCAAAATATTGTGCAGGCCTCCCCCATGGGAATGCACATTTATCAGTTGGAATCCGACGACCGTCTGGTTTTTATGGGCAGCAATCCAGCGGCAGATCAAATTTTAGGGGTTGATCACATCCAATTTATTGGGAAAACCATTGAAGAAGCTTTCCCACCGCTCGCTCAAACAGAAATCCCCGAACGCTACCGAAAGGCGGCGAGAGATGGCGAGAGTTGGAAAACACTACAAATCTCCTATGAAGACCATCAAATCGCCGGGGCTTATGAAGTCTATGCCGTTCAAACTGCTCCGGGAAAAATGGTGGCCATATTTCTGGAGATCACTGAACGAAGACGAAACGAGCTGGCCCTTCAGCAGCGAGCGGCGCAATTGGCAATTCTCAATAAAGTGGGCGAACAAATTGCCGCCGTTTTGGATTTGGAGAATGTCTTCGAGAAAGCCGTTAAACTGGTGCAAGAAAGTTTTGGGTATCATCATGTAGGCGTTTTCACACTAGAAGATGATGAGCCCTTTTTAGTGATGCAGGCCAGGGCTGGCGGATTTGATGAATTAATGCCGCCGCGCCACAGGTTAAATATCAATCAAGGTATGGTGGGGTGGGTTTTTCGAAATAATCAAAGCCTGCTCTCGAACGATGTAACAACCGCAGAACAATTTATTAACCTTTACCCGGATGTTATGCCCACCCGCTCTGAACTGTGTGTTCCTATTCATATCAGCGATCAGGTTATTGGGGTATTGGATGCGCAAAGCCCTGAAAAAAATGCTTTCGATGAAAGCGATGTGACCGTTCTGCAAACCCTGGCTGACCAGATTGCGATCGCGATTGAAAATTCCCGGTTACACAATGCCGTTCAAAAAGAGCTGGATGAACGCAAACGGATCGAAAGCGAGTTGCGCATTCAGACAACCGCGCTCGAATCAGCAGCCAATGGGATTGTAATCACTGACCATAATGGGAACATCCAATGGGCCAATCCGGCTTTCACTCAGCTTACGGGTTATTCCGCTCAGGAAGTCGTCGGAATCAGCTTGAAGCAAATCAGTTCCGAAAATCCAGATGACAAAATCAGCAACGAGATCTGGTCTACAATCTTTGCGGGGGAGGTTTGGCGGGGTGAAATTTCTAACCGGCGTAAAGATCAGAGTTTATACACCGAGGAAATGACCATCACACCGGTCAAAGACACGTCCGATAACCTGACCCACTTTATCGCCATCAAGCAAGATATTACAAACCGTAAAATGGCAGAGGATGCGCTGCGCACGGTTGTACAGGGAACTTCTGGGGCAACTGGCGAAGCATTTTTCCGAGCATTGGTTGAATATCTCAGCCGCGCATTACAGGTTGATTATGCCTTTGTCGGAGAATATATCCAGCCCGATCAGATCCACTCCCGCGCCTTGTATGCCAAGGGGAAAATTGCAGAAAACATAGAATATGCTTTGGAGAACACGCCTTGCGCGAATGTGATCAATCAATCTGCCTGTATTTACGCCGAGAATGTCCAGAAAATATTTCCTTCGGATCACCTATTGGCAGAAATGAACATTGACGGGTATGCAGGTGTGCCACTTTTTGATTCAACCGGAAACCCCTTGGGGGTTCTGGTTATCCTGAATGGTTCACCCATTTTCAATGTAGAGCTGGCAATTTCCATTCTTCAAGTATTTGGAACACAGGCTTCGGCAGAGCTAGAGCGGATGAAAGTTGATGTTGAAATGCAAAAAAGAGCCAATCAATTGGCTGCACTCAACCAGATGGGGCAGATGGTTACTTCTTTTTTGGATATCAAACAGGTACTGGAACAAGTTATCCACGCCTTTCCGCCGTTGGTAGGGGCTGATAGCGTTTCGGTTTTACTTCGGGATAACACCAACCAATTGGTTTTCGCGGCTGCCAGTGGTGAAAGCGGGCAAAATCTCATTGGGCGGGCAATTCCCTCCGATGTGGGCATTGCAGGGATGGTGTTGAAAAATCGCAAAGCCTTTCTGGTCAACAATGAAGAAGACCAAAAATTGCTTTACCGTAATATCGAAAGTGTCAGCAATTTTCACACCCAATCGCTGTTGGCCGTTCCACTTACGCTCGGTGGTGAAATCATAGGTGTCATGGAAGCGGTGCACTCACAGCCGAACGCTTTCACCGAAGATGATCTTCAAATCATCGAAACAGCCGGTTCTTGGGCCTCCATCGCGATTGGCAATGCCCGTCAACATGCTGCTACTGAGCGGCAACTCAAAGAGACGGAGGCCTTAGTTACGATTAATCAAGCGCTTAATGAGACCTTCGATCTGGATCGCTTATTGCAGTTGATTGTCGATTCGATCAGTCAAATCATTCCCCATATCGAAAGAGCTGTGTTTCACCTTTTCGACGAAGACAAAGCTATGCTGATCCCACAGGCTGTCTCAGGGATCGAACCTAACAAAAAACCATACTTGCTCATGCAAGGTGGGCAGGGCATCGCCGGGCAAGTGATTGAAACAGGGCTCCCCATCAACGTTGCCGATACCCGGGATGATCCGCGTTTTATCCCCATTCGAGGGGTCACTTATTTACGTTCCCTGTTAGTGGTGCCTGTTCAAAGCGGAGGGCGGCGCCTCGGAACCATCAGCGTCAGCAGCACGAAGCCCAAAACCTTCACCGATGAAGATGAGCATCTACTAACCATCATCGGGGTACAGGCGGCCCTGGCACTCGAAAGCGCCCGCCTTTTCGATGAAACTCAGCAGCGCGCCGAACATTTGGAATTATTGAATGAAATCACACAGGCAGCCCTGCAACAACCCAATTTACAGACAATCCTACAAATGTTGGTAACTCGCTTACAAAACATCTTTGAGTCAGATGGCTGCTACATCAACTTGTGGGATACATCCCGTAAAGTTCCCGTTCCGGTTGCGGCGGCAGGTAGTTCAAAAGATGAATTCCTAAACCTGGTCACAGAACCAGATGAAGTAAATATCACGCAATCTGTTTTGGAAAATGGGCATGCCATCGCCATCGAAGATACCCGGCAATCGGAATATATTAGCGAGCGCACCACTACACAATTCGCCAAACACAGCCTTTTGGCCTTGCCGTTGATCGCCAGCGACCAACCTTTGGGTTCCGTGATGGTTGCTTTCGAAGAAGCGCATATTTTCACACCCTCAGAAATCGAACTTGGCGAAAGTATCGCGCAACAAATTGCGCTGGCAATCTCGAAAGCGCGCTTGCTAGAATCCGAACAACAACGCCGCCGAGAGGCAGAAATTCTGCGCGATGTCACCACAACCCTGACCTCCACCTTAGAAATCGATCAGGTGCTTACCCAAATTTTGGAGCAACTAAGCCTCGCCATCCACTACGATTCGGCCAGTGTTTATCTCATTGAAGGCGATCAAGCCCACATTGTTACGGCAAAAGGTTTTGAACCATCCCAACTAGTGATTGGCCTATCTCTTGATGTTTCGAAAAACCTCCTTTTTCAGGAAATCCGACAAACGCGCCGCTCGATCATTATCAAAGATGTTCGCATCGAATCTCGCTGGGATACAAATATCGGATTCAGTCCCATTCGAGGCTGGATGGGCATTCCATTGATTGCCCAAGAAAAAGTCATCGGTTTTCTCACCATCGACAGCTATCAAACAGATGCCTACACCCTGGCTGACTCTGATCTCGCCCAAGCCTTCGCCAATCAGGCCGCCGTTGCCCTTCAAAATGCCCGTCTTTTCGCTGCCACTCGCCGTCGGCTTTCAGAATCGAACACGCACTACTTTATCAGTAACCTAATCGTCGCCTCCTCAGATTTGGATGTAGAAACCATCCTTCATCAAGTGGTCGATTTGCTTTGGCAAGAATTTGGCTATTACCATGTTCATATTTATCTGATCGATCAAACCAGCGGCGCGCTCATCGCCAATCAGGGCAGCGGCCCCATCGGTGCCAAGTTAAAGGAAATGGGTTATCAATTTACAACGGATGAAAACATCGTTGGCTATGCTGCCACCATAGGGGAAGCCTTCATGACTAATAACGTGGCTGAAACCCACTTTTTCAAAGAACACCTGCTGCTTCCTGATACTTGCGCCGAACTGGCTGCCCCCCTTAAAGCTCGCGATCAATTATTGGGCGTGCTCGATATCCAGCACAAAGCACCCAACTCCTTTGACGATGATGATTTTCGCTTCCTGGTGGCGGTCGCCGATCAACTCGCGGTGGTGCTCGATAAAGCTCTGCTCTACAACCAATTACAAGCTGCCCTGGCAAAAGAACAACGCACCCGCGATCAACTGGTTCAGGCCGAAAAGCTGGCAGCTATGGGACGGTTAATCGCCTCGGTCGCACACGAACTCAACAATCCCCTCCAGGCCATCCAAAACGCCCTCTATCTGGTCAAATTAGAAGAGAATCTTTCCACCCAAGCCAATGATGATCTTCAGGTAGCCATCGACGAAGGCACCCGCATGGCCGGCCTGATTGCCCGCCTGCGCGACACCTACCGCCCGACCACCACGGCCGATTTCCAACTAGAATCCATCAACACCCTGGTCGACGAAGTTCAAAAACTCATCGGAACACACCTGCGCCATAACAACATCACGCTGGAGTTCATTCCTGATCTCAAATCTCCTCCCATCCGCATTATTCGCGATCAAATCAAACAAGTGATCCTTAACCTGTGCATTAATGCCATCGAAAGCATGTCCGGCGGCGGCCAATTAACCATCTACTCTACTTACCAGACTGAAAATGACCAAATCTATCTCAGCGTGCGCGATACCGGCACCGGGCTGCATCCTGAAGCACAATCTCGAATCTTCGAGCCTTTCTTCACAACCAAAGAAGGCGGCACCGGTTTGGGGCTAGCAGTCTCCTACGAAATTGCGCAAAATCATGGCGGGCTGATCACTGCCCAAAATAACGATACCGGAAAAGGCGCCACCTTTACGCTTTCTCTGCCGCACCATCAACCCATGATAGAATAGAGATTGTCAGGAATAGCGGTCTGAGCCTGTCGAAGACCGCACACTTCGATAAACTCAGTGTGCTTTNNGATCTGGTCTATCTGGATATTCACCTGCCAGACATGAATGGCCTCGAAATCTTGCAAGCGCTGCGGCAAACACACCCCGATCTGCCGGTCATTTTGTTTACCGGGCATGCCTCGTTGCAATCGGCTTTGGAAGCCATCCGCCTGGGAGCCGCTGACTATTTAGTAAAACCGATCGACCCGGAAGTTTTTGTGGCCCGCACCCGAGTGATTTTGGAAGAACAAGCTATCGAGCG
>DOTA01000544.1 GCA_003513015.1 Chloroflexota bacterium | reverse complement strand
GTTACGGCTGGATAACCCGGAAAGCTAAACTCCCGGCCACCTCAAAAATCTCATATTCATCACGATTTCGATTAACTACCCCCGGTCATAAATTGCGCCTCTTGCCTGCTAAAAAGAGCGCAATTTATGACCGGGAAGGGTATAATACGGCGGGCTTTTAGCCCCCCGTATTTTTCATCAATCCACAAAAGGAGATTCGCATGATCGTAACTACCAAAAAATTGTTCGAAGCAGCCTATGGCAAATATGCTATCGGCGCTTACAACATCAACAATCTGGAACAAACCATGGGCTTGTTCCGAGGCTGCCTGGATAGCCAAGCCCCTTTCATCATCCAAATCAGCAAGGGAGCGCGCTCATACACCCATAAGACCATGCTCGAAGGCCTGATCCGCAGCGCTGATGAAATCTTTCCCGAAGCGATTTTTGCCGTTCACCTGGATCACGGCGATGAAGAAACTTGCTACGACTGCGTTGACAGTGGTTTCTATAGCTCGGTGATGATCGACGCCAGCCACGAAGATTTTGAGACCAATATCGCCATCACCAAGCGCGTTGCCGATTACGCCCATGCCAAAGGCTTGGTTGTTGAGGCAGAATTGGGGCAATTGGGCGGCGTGGAAGAGCATGTGGCCGTCAATGAAGCAGATGCCAAACTCACCGACCCCAATCAGGCCAAAGAATTTGTAGAGCGCACCGGTGTTGACTCGTTAGCCTGCGCCATCGGCACCAGCCACGGCGCTTTCAAATTCAGCGGTACCCAGGGCTTGCGCTTCGATGTCTTGGCCGAAATTCAAAAACGCTTGCCGGGCTTCCCATTGGTGATGCACGGCAGCAGTTCCGTACCTCAAGAAGAAGTGGCACGCATCAACGCAGCCGGTGGCAACCTCAAAGGTGCCAAAGGCGTAGATGCCGGGCAATTCAAGCGCGCCGCTGAATTAGGCGTCACCAAAATCAACATCGACACCGATGGCCGCCTGGTTTGGACGCGCGTCCACCGTGAATTCTTCCAACAAAAACCTGAAAACTTCGATCTGCGCCCACCGGGAAAAGTATTCATGGCCGAGTACGCCAAGTTCATCGCCGAAAAGAACGGCTACCTCAACAGCGCCGGCCAGCTTGAAGCCGTGCGCCAGATGCTTGCTAAATAATTGATTCAATAAAACCCATTTTGTAGGGGCGTAATTTGATTACGCCCCTACTTTTCATGTCATGCCCCTCTCCGATCAAGACCACACCGCCCCCCGCTACAGCCTCGTCCCGCGCACGTTGATATTTATCACGCGCGACGAACAAATTTTACTCATCAAGGGCGCGCCGCACAAACGCCTGTGGGCCAACCTCTACAACGGCCTCGGCGGGCACGTGGAGCGCGGCGAAGATTTACGCTCCGCAGCCCGGCGCGAACTGGCCGAAGAAACCGGCTTGAGCGCCGATCTCTGGTTGTGCGGAACCATCACGATTGATACGGGGGAATCGCCCGGCATTGGGATTTTCATATTTCGGGGAGAATCCATCCAAGGGGAAATTCGGGAATCACCCGAGGGGAATTTGGAGTGGATTCCGCTAAATCAAGTTTTTAGCCTGCCCCTGGTAGCAGATCTACCCATCCTACTCCTCAGGGTTTTGGCAACCCTTCCAGGATCGGCACCCTTTTCGGGCCTGTACTCCTATGATACCGAGGGCAAACTCCAAATCACTTGGGGAAAATAAAAACTCGGAACCTCAGCGGCATCCGAGCAAAATCAACGAAATAAATCCGGCCTAATACTCTTTGCATTCCACCTGAGTCGATAAATACAGTTTGAAGGTGCTGCCTTCATGCGGTTTACTTTCAACTTCGATCTTGCCGCCGTGCTGCTCGATCACCTGACGAGTAATCGCCAAACCTAATCCCAAACCGCCAAACAAATCATCGCCCAACTCATCGAGGTGGAAGAATCGATCAAAAATATGCGGCATCACATCCTCGGGGATGCCGATTCCCCGATCCGTGACTGTCAGATACACATATTCTCCGCTTTGATCGACCTGCACGTTAACATTACCCCCATTCGGGCTGAATTTGATGGCGTTATCCAAAACCATCACCACGGCGCGTTCCAGACTCTTGAAATGCCCACAAACCAAAGGCAAATCCGGCACAATATCCGCCACGATCTGAACAGCGCTATGTTCCGCCTTTTCAAGCACAATATTAACGGCATTGCTAACCACCTTGCCAAAATCCGTGGGATGTAACTCGGGCAGCACCAATTCAACTTCTTGCAAAAACAGAATATCATTCACCAATGAAACGATCTGCTGCACATTTCGAGAAACCGTATCCAGCGCCATCTCCAGGGTTTCGCCTTCAAGCATTTTTTGGCGGGCCATTTCCAAAAAACCACTGGCAGCCATCAGGGGTGTGCGCAGTTCATGCGCAATGGAGGTGAGAAACTCACGGCGGGCAAATTCCTCTTGCGCCAACCGCTGGTAAGCTGAGGCCAATTCACCAGCCTTCAAGCGCAAATCTTCGATGGCCATTTCATCGTTTTCGCGCAAACGGCGGCTAATTTCACGCACAATCGCCATCGAAACCGAGGAACTTCGCCGCAGCAAACGATCAAAATCCGATTTGTGGATGCACAAAACCGTGGTCGGTTCGGTGGTTGTTACCGAGGCCCCGCGCGGCGCATTATGGATCAGACCCATCTCGCCAAAGAAATCACCGGGGCGCAGATGTTTGAGCAACCGATCCTGATCGCTCCGAATCGCTTTGGTGACTTTCACATCTCCATTGAGAATAATGTAAAAAGAATCTTCAATTGCCCCCTCCCGGCAAAGCACAGCATCCGAACCATAGGAAAAAACTTTTCCAAGTGCCGCCATTTCATGGGCTTCTTTCGCAGGTATCCCTGGGAAAGCTTTGTGCAAGATTTCTTTGGGAGAAATGGTTTTTTGCTCACTCATAAATGGCTCCTAAACAAAAGCAAATTGTAGAACAGTTTCGGTGGGTGTGCGTCTGAATAGGCTCTCAGCAGGAACCAGATTCCATTTTTTTATTGCGCAAATTCATAAAAAATCAACAAAGTGCTGCCGTAGCGGCGCTGATCAAATTCTACCAAGTTTTTGAGCGCGATAACCTCTAACTCAACGGGGTGAATTTGTACTATTACCCATCCATCCTCCGCCAGCCAGCCGATATTATCATCCAGCATTTGCAAGGCTTGCTTCCACATACTTTTATATTGCGGGGGCGCAATATAAATATAATCAAATCGTCGATCTACATCACCCTGCAAAACTGAGAACGCATCCATTTGAAAAACTTCAGCCTGTGCTGTCAATCCCGTCAGGGATAGGTTCTCACGCACGATCTTTACCGGCAAACGATTGCGATCAATGAAACGGACAAACTGCGCCCCGCGGCTGAGCGCCTCAATCCCCACGGCCCCCGTACCGGCGAATAAATCCAGCAACGTGGAGGTCATAATATCTGCGCCTAGGATATTGAAAAGTGATTCTTTCACCCGGTCGGTGATCGGACGAGTGGTATCACCCGGAACTGATTTCAGCCGCCGCCCGCGAGCGCTGCCGGAGATTACGCGCAGATTGCTCATATCCCTAGAATTCTACCGCTTTGCGGGCGGCCATCAGGTTGCCATAAGGAGTCGTAATGGGCGAAACGCAGCCCGTCCCCAGGATGAAACGCCTTCCCTCGGTGGCCGCAATGGCCTCGCGCGCCTCGGCGGTGACCGCTTCGGGCGTGCCCAGCACCATTGATTCGATGCGCTGCAAGCCGCCGCATAAAACCCCATGAAAGCGATCTTTGGCCTGTGCTAACGAGGGCGGCGTTTCGCGATCATGCCAGTTGAGAATCTGGATGGGCAAATCAGAAACCTGATCGAACATCACGGCCTGCCCGTGCAGGTGGAGCATATTCAACCAACCCGTCTGCGCCGGTTCCAAACACTGCAAATCGTAAACTTTGCCAAAAATTTGGTATTCCGCCTCAGAAAGCAGGCCATATTGGGCATGTTGCACGGCATAAAATACACCGGCGATACCAATTTCGAGCGCCGCTTCGGTAAAACGGATCACGCTTTCGGTGATGGTCTTCAACCCGGCATGCAGCGCTTCGGGGGATTGCCGCAGATGCTCAAAGAGTTTTTCCGGCCCGACCAAGTTTTTGGCTTGCGATAAGGGGCTAAAGATGGTTTGGATAACAGGCGTCTCCGGGCCGAGTTCAGCCACAATATAACGGAGGCACTCCAACTGGTCGCCCAAAGCCCCTTGGGTGGGAGGTAAAACCCTGAGGCGAGTCCAATCTTCGGGTTCGTGGATCACGCGACGGGTGTAATCCCGGGTGCCTTCATCAGCGCCGCGCCATTCATCGCCAATCCCCCAATCTCGCAAGCAAAACGAGGAAGAGGGGGTCACTTTAACGAGGTCAAAATCAAAATTGTGTTGAAAATTCAGGGTCGCGGCAGCCAACCCTGCGGGAGTCTGATCATCCACTGGAAAGTGCCGCCAAAGCGCTACGGGCGTGCGATCGGGTATTTGTCCCGATAAACAGGTTTCCAGGCGCTGACGATGGGTCGGGGTTGACATATTCTAAATCTCTCCTTCGGCAGTTGCTGTGTGAGATTGCGGAGTGGGCAGCAACTCATCTAGCAACACCAGCATTTGCTGCTCTTCGGTATTCTGCGTAGCAAAATATTCGTTCATGAACTCAGAGCGGCGCAAGCGCAGGGCAATGGGAGCAACTATGTAAATATCTTGTGGCTCAACTTCGAGGCGGCCATCGGCGATGGCATGAGCGCGGGCCGCTTCAAACAGGGTAATTTCAGCTCGAAGAGAATCGATTTCGAGGCGCTCCACCAAATTTAACCCAAGTTTAGCAATCACTTCGGGCAATATGACCTGGGGCAGCAGGTCGCGGGCAATTTGGATTTCTTGCTGGGCCAAGGCGGTTTCGGCGGCGAATTGGGAGACCATGCGACGCGGGTTATTTTGGTAAGCATGCACATATTGGTAAGCCAGCAAGCGTTCAGAGGGATCGGGCAGGCCGCGCACGATAACGCGCAGGCCAAAACGATCCATGATTTGCGGTCGCAGGCGGCCTTCTTCGGGGTTCATCGAGCCGATCAGCGAGAAACGCGAACGGAAAGTAGCCGATACCGCCCCGCGGCGCACCACATAATGCCCCTGGGCGGCGGCGTCCAAAATGACGTCGATAACATCGTCATTGAGCAGGTTGACTTCATCGACATACAACAGGTTGCGATCGGCCTGCGCCAAAATACCGCGGCGCATGGCATAGCGCTCGTGAATGGCGGCGCGCTCATCAGCACCACCAACCACATCTTCGATGCGGGCGTTGAGGGGTAATTCCACCAGGCGCACGCGATCCATCACAGCCAAGGGATCCCCTGCGCCGTATTTTTTGGCGCAATCAGGGCAGATGGCATCCAGGCCGCCGGTTTCGACATCTTCCGCCAGGCAGCCAAAATGGCACAGGCTACGGGGAACCTCGGGCAGCAGATCAACCAGGCTGCGCACGGCAGTAGTTTTGCCAGTGCCGCGCGGGCCGATCAGCAAAACGCCACCCAGAGCAGGATTGATCATCGCCAGCAACAGGGCCAGTTTCATCTCGTTTTGGCCGACCAGGGCTAAAAACGGGAAGGGGACAACATCGGCAATGCCGGCATCTTCTTGAGCCTGACCGGCATCCAGACCGCGGCCGGTAACGCGATCAATCAATTCGCGGAGTGAGCGCACCGCGGGCTGAGGACCACCATCGGGCTGGGAGAGGGATTCAGCGGATGAAATATCGGGAATATCGGGGTCGGAGATCATCTGTTTTACTCCCGGCGGTCGGGCCGCGAGAGCCGGTGGATTTGCCGGGCTTTGCCATCCGCCATACGTTGCTGATGTTCTTCATTTTCGGGAATCAACGGCGGCACCTGCACCGGCTGTCCCTGATCGTCAAGGGCCACGTAGACTAGATAGCCGGTATTGGTGTAGACACATTCCCCGGTGATGGGGTTTTCCGCAGAAACCAGCACTTCAGCTTCCAAAGAAGTGTGCCCCACATAGCTGACTTCAGCACTGAGGGTGATGAGGTCACCCAAGTGGATGGGCTGCCGAAAGGTCATGCGGTCTACGGCGACGGTAACCACCCGCTGACCCGCATGGCGCATGCAAGCCAGCGCGCCAGCTTCATCCATCAGACGCATAATTTCCCCACCATGCACGTTGCCATGGTTATTGGCGTGAATGGGCTGCATCAATTGGGCAAGCACCACGCGGCTTTCGCTGACGCGCTTGCCCGCTTGTTGGAGTGTCTCGGATTTCATCAATCCAGATCCTCGCGCAACTCATCAAAATCAACGGTACTCAGGCGCTCGGGTTCATCTTCTAAAACATCGATCATGGTGTAATTGAGTTCAGCCATCAAAGGGGCTAGTGGAATGGTTGCGGGAACCGTGATACGCGGCCGTGGAGGCGGGGGCGTCAGGCGCGGCCGCGAAAAATCATAGCTGCGCTTGCGTAAAATGCGGCGATCTGCCGAGAGCATGCCCACATAATTGCCCAAAACCGAATAGACTTCCCGCTGCGGGGAAACAAATCCGATCCATTCACCTTGGGGGTTGTATAAATAGGGATACAGCAGGTAGGCACCCAAATCGCCGGGGGTAGTGTAAATGAAAATGAGTTTTGGCGTCATAAGGATTATTATACCCTTCACGGTTACAAATTGCGCCTGGCTACAAAATTCAACAATTAAAATTTGGGTAACTGTTTGTCACAATTACGAACCAGCAAAGGTTCTAAAATAGATTGCTAATCCTAACGTTTGATGAGATCACTCCGTTACCGCTTGCCTTCTAATTTGACCTTGAGTACAATCAGCGAACCCTATGAAACCTCACCTTTCACGCCGCGATTTTCTCAAGTTTAGCGCCCTGGCGGGTTCTGTACCCTTCAACCAT
>DOTA01000424.1 GCA_003513015.1 Chloroflexota bacterium | reverse complement strand
CAGGTAATCGCTGCCTTTGACCGTATCGAAGGTGTGCCATTCGGGGCGATCTTCCTCGGAACTACCCAAGGCGGCTCCTACACCTCCTTGGGCCGCGCCGGTGTGCGAACGGGTGGGATAGAGTTTGCTCAAGACTGCGGTATTGGCGTTGCGGGAGGCGTATAAGGCGGCCATTAAACCAGCCCCGCCGCCGCCAACGATTACAACTTCATATTGATGTGTTTTCATATTGTCACTCCTCGACCTGCCCTAACTTCCCATCACAACATAAACCGAGAGCATCAGCATGAAGATCCACAGGATGAAGATGACAAAACGGATCAACATTTGCAACCCTTGGGGTTTGATGTAATCTTCCAGAACCACGCGCAAACCATTCAGGCCGTGCGTGCCCCCAAAGAACAAGATCAAAATCTGGAAAATTTGCCACAGGCCATTGGACCAGGCATCGATGTTCGGTATATCGCTGTCGACTACATGGTTTGGATTAGGGAAGAAAGTCCAGCGCATCAAGGTGCCCACATTCATATGCAGGCGGGCGCCCATATACAGCGCCGAGAGCAGCCCGACAATGGCCAGCATGAAAAATGCCAACCCAGAGATGCGGGTGAATAAGAACATCAGATATTCGAGATTCCAACCGGGATGAGGTATTTTTCGAGTTTTCATAGCAGCCTCCCTACGCTCCGGTGATCTTCAGGTAGACCATGATAAAAACCGTCAGCCCATAAACCGGGATGAAGATCAACCAGGTCAGCCAGGTGAGTTCGCGTTGATATTCAATCATGCGAGGCCATAAATCCAGGATGATCACGCGCATCCCATTGAGCCCGTGGAAGAGCACGAAGAAATAAATAGCAACCTGGAAGTAAATGGATTCATACACAATGTTGAGATTGATTCCCAAATTGCTGCCGGTTTGTTGGGTGAAAAATGAGGCTGCAACGTGTAAACCGATAAACAACACCATCCCCACACCGGAAATCCGGTGCAGAATCCAGGCCAGCATTGGACCTCCGCCTTTGTAGCGCAGGCCATCCCGTAAGCCGACTTTCCGACTGAGCGTCATGAACGCCTCCTAATTATGAAATGATTGGTGAAGCATAGTTGGTTTCACCTGAGAAAAGCCCTGCCCAATTATTGCACTCCCTCCTAATTCTATGAAAGTGACGAATTTCATGGATTGTTCGTACCAGACATCCTCAACACTCTGCAATCTTCTGTTCTATAATATAAATCTGATAAATAAGGTTAATTGTACCGCACATCCTTTCTTGAACTCTCTTAGCGGACAAGGTACAATCACTGGCAAATCACCCAAACCACAGGAGGCCGCATGGCTGAGAAAGTCAAATCTCCCAAGATGAGCCGCCGAGAATTCACAAAAATTGTGACTGCTTTTCTGGGAACCGTGATGGGCGCGATTATGGGCATTCCGATTATCGGATATGTAATCGACCCCGCGCTCAAATCCCAGGAATCAGATGCGTGGATTTCGCTCGGTCCGCTTGAAAAGTACCCAATCGGCGCACCCACCCCCTTTTCCTTCACGTTAACCAAAGTGAATGGTTGGGAACGCACCACCACCAGCTATGGCGTGTTCGTGCTGCGCCATTCGGAGAACGAAAGCGACATCAAAGTGCTTTCCAATCGCTGCACGCACTTGAGCTGCCGGGTGAGTTGGAAAGAGCCAGAGCAAACCTACGATTGCCCCTGCCACGATGCCCGTTTCAACATCGAGGGCGAGGTTGTCTATGGCCCGCCCCCCCACCCACTCGACACCTACGCTTATAAAATCGAAGAAGGGGTGCTGTTCATCAACCCCACGCCTCAGGAGGCTTGAACATGGCTGACAAAATCTTCGCATGGCTCGATGAACGTCTCGGTTTAGAAGGAATCTATGGGGCAGTGCTGGATCGCAAAGTCCCCAAAGTGAACTGGTGGTTCACCCTGGGCAGTGCCAGTCTGTTTTTGTTCGTGATGCAAGGTATCACTGGCATCTTCCTGACGATGTACTACGTGCCCGACCCCACCAAAGCCTACGACAGCATCGAATACATTATGAACGGCTTGGCCTTCGGCTGGCTGATCCGCGGCGTGCATCACTGGGGAGCCAGCCTGATGGTGTTAGTGGTCTTCTTACACATGCTGCGTACCTTCTTCTTTGGTGCTTACAAATTCCCCCGAGAACTGACCTGGCTGACCGGTGTGTTGCTCCTGCTGCTGACCCTTGGTATGGGGTTCACGGGTTATTTGCTGCCCTGGAACCAGCGAGCTTACTGGGCTACCACCGTTGGCACGGCCATTGCCGGGAGTGTGCCCTTTGTGGGGGATTTCATCCTCAAAGTATTGCGAGGCGGCCCTGACCTCAGCGCGCTAACGCTCACGCGCTTCTTCTCTGCCCATATCTGGATGTTACCCGCGGCGCTGGCCGGGCTGATCGGCGTTCACATGTACCTGATTATTCGCCTGGGGATTTCACACATCCCCAAGGAAGATGAATAGGCCCGGAGGAGAATCAACATGAACGACGCACAAAAGAATAAATACTACGAAAAATATCTCCAGGCTAAGCAAAAAGGCGTTAAATTCTGGCCGGATATCATCTATAAGGATTTGCTCGTCAGTTTTGCACTTTTCCTGCTCCTGATCGGTTTAGCCACCTTTATTGGCGTAGCGCGGGAACCTCGGGCGGATCCCAGTGATTCGGCTTATATCCCCCGCCCGGAGTGGTACTTCCTGTTCCTCTTCAAGTTTTTGGCCCTCTACGGGCAAATCCCTGTTTTGGGTAAAATCGAATGGATTGCCGCGGCTGTGATCCCCGGCATTGGCGTTGCCGCTCTNNTGGATTGTGCTGCTCACCATCATCGCGGGGTTGGCCATCCCCCCCAACGAAACCGAACTCAAAATCGTCAACACAATGCAAGCCTTCGTAGGCTTGTGGATTCCCCTGGCGGCGGGCATTCTGCTCGGTTTAGCCGCCTTCTTCAAAGGCAAAGAGAATGGCACCGGCCAAAAAAATCTGATGCTGGGCATCAGCGGGATCGCCATCGCCGCTATGTTGGTAATTACCTTTGTGGTTAGCTCGCGCGCCAGCTATTACCCCGTTCCCGAAGAAGATCAGGTGGCCGGTTCGATCTCCGAAAAAATTGTACTAGGGCAAGACCTGTACTCGATCCATTGCGCCGAATGTCACGGCCCTGATGGCGAAGGCGGCATAATCGAAGGTGTGGAAGGCCTGGAAGGCGTGGAACTCAAACCCATCAACAGCCAGGATGAGATGTGGACGCGCTCTGATCAAACCCTCAACGACATCATTGATTTTGGCCAGCAAGATTTGGGCATGCCCCCCTTCGGGTTGGCTTATGGCGGTGAACTCAAAAAGAGCGAAATCGAATATATTGCCACCTTCATGCGCTACACCTGGGATAGCCGCGCCGAAATCCCCGCCGATGCGGCCGCGGCTGGAACCATCCCCGCGCTGGCTGAGGGCGAAGTGCCCTCCTATGATGTGCACGTCGCCGCTGTGGTCAAGCGCTATTGCGTTTCGTGCCACCGCCCCGGCAAAGATAACAACAACTTCCTGATGCAAACCTACGAGGAAATTCTCACCACGGGCGATCAGTATCCCAACAATATCATCGCCGGTGACCTGAACAGCTATCTGATCCAAACCATCAACGGTCATGCCATTTTGGATGCCTCCGGCGCGGAGATCATCGGCCAGATGCCGCCTACCAAGCAAATCAAGCCTGAGTATATTGATATATTCCAACGCTGGATTTTAGCGGGGATGCCCCAAACCGCAGATGATGCCGCGGCCCTGGGAGTCACCCCAACCCCCGCGGCTGGAGTAGAGGCCACTCCCACCCCCTAAAATTCCCCAGTTCCCCAAAGGTTGAAGCAGCCTCCCGAAAATCGGGAGGCTGTTTTCAGCCCGAAATCTGGTAATATCCAGAAGAAAAGCAGATCGGTTATACTTGGGCTAAATTTCACAATACGAGGACAAATTGAAAATATGAAAACCTTAGTCATCAACGCTGGCAGTTCGTCGATTAAATACCAGCTTTTTGAGATGGAAAACAATGCCGTTTTAGCCGCTGGGTTGGTAGAGCGCATTGGTGAAGCGGTAGGGCGCGTGAAACACAGTGTCAACACTGGCCCCGAAAAACAAGAAATCGCGCGCGACCAGACCATCAAAGATCATCGCCAGGGCTTGCTGCTGGTGGTTGATTTACTCACCGATGCCGATTTTGGCGTGATCGCCAGCCCTACCGAAATTAAAGCGATCGGTCACCGCGTGGTACACGGTGGTGAAAAATTCAGCCAACCTACGGTAATCACCGCGGAGGTGCGCGCCACCATCAAAGCGTTGATTCCTCTGGCCCCGCTGCATAACCCCGCCAACCTGACCGGCATTGAAGTCGCCACCGAGGTCTTCCCCGAGGCCGTGCAAGTAGCGGTTTTTGATACCGCCTTCCACCAAACCATGCCCGCGCTAGCCTATCGCTACGCCATCCCCCAAAATCTGTACGATGAGCAGCGCATCCGCTCCTATGGTTTTCACGGCACTTCGCACCTGTATGTTTCCCGTAAAGCCATTGAGCATTTGGGCAAACCTGCCGAGGAAACCAAAATCATCACCCTGCACCTGGGGAATGGGGCCAGTGTAGCCGCGGTCAAGGGCGGCCAATCTATCGATTCGTCTATGGGGTTCAGCCCGCTGCCCGGTTTGATGATGGGCACGCGCAGCGGCGACATCGACCCCGCGATTGTTTTCTACTTGGGACGCAACTTAGGGATGACCTTTGACCAGATTGACGCGCTGCTCAACAAAAAGAGCGGATTGATGGGGATTTGCGGCGATAACGATTTGCGCGATATCCACAAGCGCGTAACCGCGGGCGATGCGGCTGCCACCCTGGCCCTGGAAATGTACACTTACCGCATCAAGAAATATATTGGGGCTTATGTGGCCGCTTTAGGCGGGCTGGATGCCCTGGTGTTCACCGCGGGTGTGGGCGAAAAAGATGAAATCGTGCGCGCGCTGGCCTGCCAAAACCTGGCCTACCTGGGCATCCAACTGGATGCGGAGAAAAACCAGCGCGGCGCTACCGGCCCGGTGACCGAAATCCAGAGCGCCGAGAGCCGCGTCAAAGTGCTGGTGATCCCCACCAACGAAGAATTGGAAATCGCCCAACAGACTTTGGGCGTGATCCAATCGATAGAGCAAAATTAACCGCGGAGCACGCCAAGATCGCAGAGAAAAACTTTACCAGATTTTCTCTGCGTTCCCCGCGCTCTCCGCGGTAAAACCGGAGAAAGCCAATGTACAACTCCATTTATTTGACCACCACCGAACCCCATTGTGGCAAATCGATCATTTCGCTGGGATTAACCCGGCGCTTGTTGCGCCAATCACAGCGCTTGGCAGTTTTTCGACCGATCATCAATACGGCATCTGAGGGTGAGCGCGATAAAAATATTGATCTACTGCTTTCGCATTTTCAACTTGACGTGCCTTATGAGCGTACCTATGCCTTCCAGAGCCACGAAGCCAGCGAATTGCTGGCTCAAAACGAGATTGATAAATTCTTGTCCCGCATCATCGGAAAATTCAAATACCTCGAAGACCACTACGATTTCGTGCTTTGCATCGGCTCCGATTTGAGCGAGGAGGGCACCGCTTTCGAGTTCGATGCCAATGTGGCCATCGCCCAAGCCTTGCGCAGCCCGGTTGTGATTCTTACCAACGCCTCCCAAAATGAGCTGGATGAAGTTTTAGGCCCCATCCACATGGCGCTGGATGCCTTCCGGAGTAAGGGGTGCCCGGTGGTGGGCGTAATCGTCAATCGCGCTGCGCCGGAGCGAACCGGTGAACTGCGTGAAACCCTGCGCCGCGATCTGCCCCCTGAAATTGCCTATTCCGTGATCCCCGATGACCCCATGCTGGGCAGCCCGACCCTCAAAGAAATCGCCGATCACCTGCACGCTGAAGTGCTCTACGGCGAAGGACGCCTGGATCGGCTAGTGCCTAATTACATGGTGATCGCCATGCAGATGCAAAACTACCTGCCACGTCTCAAAGATCAGGCCCTGCTGATTACTCCCGGTGACCGCGGCGAGATCATTCTCAGTGCCCTGGAGGCGCATCGCTCCTCGAATTATCCTCCGGTGGCCGGGCTGCTGTTGACCACCGGAGAAAAACCGCACCCCGCCGTAAAACGCCTGTTGGACGGCCTGCCCGATATTCTGCCCATTCTAGCGGTTGAAACCGAAACTTTCGAAACGGTTTCTAACGTCAATTCGGTGCGTTCTTACATCACGGCGGCCAACCCCACTAAAATCGCCCTGGGCTTGCGGCTTTACAGCGCCCATGTGGATGTAGATGCCTTCGAAAACCGTTTTGCGCTCATCGAGCGGCGCGGCATTTCTCCGCAAATGTTCCTCTACAGTATGACCCAGCGCGCTAAAGCTGACAAAAAGCACATTGTGCTCCCCGAAGGCGATGACCCCCGCATCCTGCGCGCCGCCGAACAACTGCTCAACCAAAATGTGGCTGATCTTACACTCATCGGGGATGAAACTAAAATCCAGGGAATGATCGCCGACCTGGGGTTGAATATCGATCCCCAAAAGGTGGTTATTACTCAACCCGAGAATCACCCAAAATTCGAGGAATATGCCCAAACCTATTTCGAGTTGCGCCAGCACAAAGGCATCACCATGGATTACGCCATCGACGCTATGCGCGATGTTTCCTTCTTTGGCACGATGATGGTTTACAAAGGCGATGCCGATGGCATGGTATCGGGCGCGGCCCATAGCACAGCGCACACCATCCGTCCGGCCTTCCAGTTCATCAAAACCAAACCTGAATTTTCGGTGGTTTCTTCGGTCTTTTTCATGGCCCTCGAAGACCGCGTGCTGGTCTACGGCGATTGCGCCGTGGTGCCCCGCCCCACCGCCGAAGAGTTGGCTGAAATTGCCATTGCCTCGGCCGAGACTGCCAAAACCTTTGGCATTGATCCGAAAATTGCCATGCTTTCTTACTCGTCGGGCACCTCCGGCACCGGCGAAGAAGTGGACCGGGTGCGCAAAGCCACCGAGTTGGCTCGCACCCGGCGCCCCGATTTGCTGATCGAAGGCCCCATCCAATATGATGCCGCCGTAGATATGAGCGTGGGCCAGAGCAAAATGCCCGGTTCGGAGGTGGCGGGACGCGCGACGGTGCTGATCTTCCCCGATTTGAATACGGGCAACAACACTTACAAAGCTGTGCAGCGCGAAACCGGCGCGATTGCCGTCGGCCCGGTGCTGCAAGGGCTGAATAAACCGGTCAACGATCTCAGCCGGGGCTGCCTGGTCGAGGACATCATCAACACCGTCGCCATCACCGCCATCCAGGCCCAGCAGGTCGCTGGTTCGACGGCCGTCGAGGAAGGTGCGTGAGCCATGCTGGTCCTTGTCGTCAATGCCGGGTCGTCGTCGCTGAAGTACCAGCTGGTCGACACGGAGTCCGCGGTCGTCTGGGCCTCGGGCCTCGTCGAGCGCATCGGCGAGGCCGAGTCGCAGATCACGCACCGCACCCGCATCCGGGGTGGCGAGGATGCCGCGATGCAGGAGTACGTCGTGTCCGTGGACATCCCGGACCACAAGGCGGCGTTCCACGCCGTGACCGAGGCGTTCGCCCGCACCGGGGAGGTCGCGGAGGTCGGCGAGCTGGTCGGTGTGGGGCACCGGGTGGTCCAGGGCGCCGACCAGTTCACCGAGCCGACGATCGTGACGCAGGAGGTCATCGACGTCATCCGGGACCTGATCCCGCTGGCCCCGCTGCACAACCCAGCCAACCTGACCGGCATCGAGGTGGCTATCGAGCTTTTTCCGCAGGCGACGCAGGTGGCGGTCTTCGATACCGCTTTCCACCAGACGATGCCACCCGAGGCTTACCGCTATGCTATCCCGTACCCGCTCTACGTGCGGCACAAGATCCGCCGGTACGGCTTCCACGGCACCTCGCACCGGTACGTGGCCTATCGCTACCGGATCCTCACCGGGAAGTCCTACGACGACACCAACATCATCACC
>DOTA01000534.1 GCA_003513015.1 Chloroflexota bacterium | reverse complement strand
GCCCAAACCGGGGATGGCAGCTCGAATGTCACGCTCAAAATTGACCTGCCCGGTGATGTCAACCTGGATTCAATGAAATGCCAATCTTGTGGCGGCGTGCTCACGATGGATGCCATCCCCGGTTTGGGCGGGCTTGCTGCGCCCTGCGAACCAGATTACCCCAAAGCCGATGCCCACGCTGATGACCCCCACCACCAGCCAACCCAGTTGGCCCTCTGGACTGAAGGTGGCCCAAATGAAGAGCACGCCAAAGAAAATAAGAATGGCTGCGAATAGATATGCAATGATTTTACCGGCTGACATGTGAACCTCCGCGGGCGTTGGAAAATTGGGTGAATGATCGCTGGCTTCTAGTTTAGCATTGAATACCGCGCATTACAACTGATTTTATTCTTGTATCGGGTCTGGAAATGTCAGGTATCGGGGATAAACAAAACGGCTGGCCTCAGATTCAATCCAGACCAGCCGTTCAATGTTCAGGAGTGATGATTAACTTTCGAATTCATCATGGGTGGCTTTGATTTCCACCAGTTCGCCGGTTTCAACGAATAGCGTACGCTCACAGATGTTGATCACCCGGTCGGCAGCGCGTTCCAGATTGTGGGCCACCCACAAAAGAAAAGTAGCATTATCAATGGTGGAGGGGTCTTTGATCATGAAGGTCAGTAACTCGCGATAGACCTGGTTGTAAAGCGCATCAACCGTGTCGTCTTCTTTGGGGATGCTGCGCGCCGCGGCTGTATCTCCGGCTGCGAAAGCACCCAGGGCGCGGTGCAGCATATCCGCAGTGATTTCAGCCATGTGCGGCACATCGATCAACGGTTTGATCAGGGGTTCATTGCCCATGCGGATGTTAATCATGGCAATCCCTTTGGCATAATCACCCATGCGCTCCAACTCGCTAGCAATCTCCAAAACGGAGGCCATCACCCGCAAATCTCGGGCCATGGGTTGCTGCGTCGCAATCAAAATCAGCGTATCATTTTCGATGGCAAAGCGTTTTTCGTTGATGGCTTTATCGCCCTGGTAGATGCGTTTGGCGGCTTCGATATCCCGCTTTTTCAGCGAATCAACCGAGCTTAAAATGGCATCTTCCACCATGCTGCCGAGCACCAGGATTTCGTCCAAAATTTCGTGAGTTTTACGATCTAGCGTTTCGCGTGTCATAAGCTAACCTTATTTCAATAGAGTTTTCCCATTATAGCACCACCTTTTGAAATTGCCGAAATTCTATTTACGCCTGCAATCTGCCTACAGTTTCTCCCGCTTTTTCTGGTGGAATTGGATTGCTGCCATCAGCCCGATTGCCCCTATCGAGGTGGATGCCGGGCATAAAGGATTGCCCACCTCCTCAGGGGGAGTTTTGGACTCAGTTTGGGGTTGTTCGCCGGTTCCTTCGGTGGGTGATTCCGCCTCGGGATTTTCCGTTTGACCCTGTCCATCTGGTGGAATCCAATTTCGCAGGCTGTCAACCCAAATGGTGCCGCGGTTGGGGGTATTGGGGTTGGTGCTGAAACCGATGGCGACTCCGGTCACTTGGCTGGGGTTGATGGGGTTGCGAGCATTGGCCTCCCAATCCACGCCCAAAATCTGGTTCCAACTGAGTTCCACGGGAATCCATTGGTTAACGCTTTCCGGCACGGTTTCAATTGTGTATTGGTAGCTGGTCAGCGCCTCGGGCGAACCGCTGTAGATGGTCACATCAAAGAGCAGGGCTGGGGCCGCCGCCGTATAGAAAAATGTAATTCCCTGGGTGTCAGACCAATCTTGAATGGATGCGAAAACCAGGGAGCAAGTCGCCCAGCTATCGGCGGCCACCTCAAAATCAATACGCATTGATTGCTCGCGGCCAATGGCTTTTTCATCTGTGAAGGTGCAAGTGATGCTGGTCGCGGTGGATCCATCCCAAAAGGCCTGCCAATGATTTTCACCCTCGAAATCGTCAATCGGCTGAGCCTCGGAGGTGGGTGGCAGGGGCACAATGGGTTGTGGTTTCTCTGTGGGGGCGGCATCACCCTCGGGCGGAGTCTGATCCTCCGCTGTGGGAACGGGTTGCTCCGCGGGCGGAATCTGCTCTATGGGGGCTGTTTCCATCCAGCGGTGGTAATAATAATTTAGCAGCGGGATATATTCGGCGGTGGCTTTCTGGCTGCCCGCGATATTGAGATGGTCGTCGCCGTCGGAATCGTAGTAAAGGGTGTTGATGCCGTTGCTGATGTGCTCGATTTGCCCGTTGTTGATGCGGTGATGGTTGTCGGGGTGGGTGAGCACGTTGTAGAAGTCGAAAACGGCCACGTTGTTGAGTGGGTAGCTGTTTTCGGCCAGCCAATCGTTGTAGAGCCAGTTGTTGAAGGCCCGGGCATTGTCGGCATAGGTGGCATCTTGCAGCGGCGGGGCAGTGATAACAATGAAAAGTTTGTCGGGACGGGTGACGAAGTAGTTGAGTAGATCGTTGTAGACGTATTTGGCGTGGCCCACGCTGAACGCTTCGTTGGGGTCGGGGGGATCGTCGGGGCTCCCCTCCAACGCGGAGTTGGGGAAGCAGGATTTGAACATCACAATTTGGTTTTCGCCACCGGGATCACCAAAGGTGCGCGTGTAGTTGGCGTGCTGCTCACTTTCGTTGAAGAGCGCTTGCATGTAAGTAGGCGTGCTGGGGCTGCGGAACCACTCGCGCCAGTTGACGATGTCGGTGCGGTCGCCAATGCCATCTGGCCCCCAGCCGTAGTTGGTGTCGGAAACAAAGTAATTGTTGGCAGCCAGCTCGCGGCCCAGATTTCCGTAATCATCGGTGAGCCAGTTTTCGCCGGTGGAATGGTGGATGAAGATCAGCTTGACAGGCTGCGCGGGCGGGGAAATGTCGAGAGTTTGGGCGTCGATGGTGAGGGGCAGATAGATGGTATGGGTGGGTTCGGCGCGGGCAACGAGGGGCAGGGCGATGGTGAGCAATAAGCCAATCAGCAGAAATCGAATCGTTTTCATGGCGGTCTCCTATGCCGTGGGGTAGAATGAGAATTCCTTACTCATGTTACGCAGCACCCTGAGCAACGAGCCGGAAACACGCTTCGACCTGGCTCAGCATGCTACTGGCTTGTAGTCGAAGGGGCGGCTAAGTGCGTAACATGAGTTCCTTAAAAAGATTGTACACCGATTTCAGGTTGGTTCCAAAAAAAGAGTGGAGGCCGCGCCTCCACTCTTTTTTTGATGGATTCTTCGAGCGTTAGCGGATCACCAGCGGCAGGAAGTTTAGATAGGAACCTCGGACGGACAAATGAACTGGCAGGTAGTAGAGCGGCGAACCGGGATCGTTTGTGAAGATTCCCAGTGTTGCCGTATATTCTCCCAGATCAAGATCACTGGCGTTAAAGACCACTTCGATGAATTGTTCATCACCACCCGGTACAATCGTAATAAAAGGTTGGACGCTGATCCACGGAAGATCGCTGTAGATCGAGAAGCAGGTTTCACCGAGCGTTTCGTGGAAGAAAGTTCTGCCGCTGATGAGGAAGGTATCCGTATCCAGGCCGCCTACCGACCAGACTTCGGCTACATCGGGTGCGGAGTGAGCCTGGGTGCAGAACCCGGCACTGTTGGCGGTGAAGGCCACCGGCAAGGAATCGCTATAGGTGGCCCAGTCTCCCGCCGGCCAGGTATCCAACAAGAGACTTTCAACGGTATCTGTAGCATCGAAGAAGTCTTGCCCATCTTTATCGCCGCCGATGGCATACAAGGTTTGAGATGTGGCCGCCAGAGCGAAATCGGCGCGAGCACTCTCAAAGACTGGCCCGAGTTCCCAGGTGTCATTCATCAGATCGTAGCGTTGGGTCGCGCTGATATTCTCGGTGGGTGCTAAATCTCCCCAACCGCCAACCAGGTAGGCATACGGCCCGATTTGAGCGAATCCGGCGTTGCCGGTGGCTATCGGTAGAGATGCGCCATTGCTCACCCAGGTTTGGGTGACGATATCGAAGATATTGACTTCATCTGAAACGCCATTGCCGGGATAAAAATCATTATCTCCACCGATCAGGAAGATTTTGCCATCCCAGGCCGCCGCGGCCGCCCCCTCAACGCCGCGCGGCAGGGCTGGGCCAAATGTCCAGCGATCGGCGACCAAATCATAGATCAAGAAAGCATCGCTGCCGTTGCCGCCCATCACATAGATTTTTCCTTGGTAGCAGGTAGCGGCTGGCGCTTCTCCACCCCAGGGCAGATCGGCGAGACTGTTCCAGGTGTTGGTTCGGGTATCATAACGCCAGGCTTTGCTAGAGATATTGAAGCTACCATCAACGCCACCAAACACGAAGTAAGATTCCGGCAGCTCGGGGCACTGTGCCGAGGCATAACGGATGATCCCGCCGGGTATATCTAAAGCCCCAAACCAGCCGCTTAGGGGTTGGTCAACGCGCAATGGTTCCTCTTTTTGCCCACTCAGGGTTTGCACGGAAGTTGGTCCGCTCTGCCAACTGCTGATGGCCTTCGGCATGGCCAGGTTCGGGAATGAACCAGAAGGTGTCACCTGCTCCAAATCATATTTGCTCTGCAGGAACCGGGCTAACAGTTCTCCTGCACCGGCATTGCTGAGCTGTAAGGTTTTGGTTAGAACACTCCCTTGGACAACCGTCACCGTGAAGCTTTCGTCCGAAATGGATGAACACGGCGCATTCAGCCGCAATTCGACATTTTGCGGATTCAATTCCCCGGCCAGGATGGTCACAGTGAACTTATTGGGGAGATAATCTTTGGCAGAAACAGTCACCGTGTAGTTTCCGGCGGGCAGCCAGTAATTGTAGCTGCCATCCGCTGAACTTAGCGTGGTCACGCTTAGATCGTGGATTTCAACGGTGGCATTTTCGAGCGGGAGGCTGTTCTGGTCACAGTAATCCCAGCCGCGGATGGTGCCTGTCAGTCGGCCCCAATCGACCGGAGCGTTGACCGTCATCGTCACCGGAACCGCTAAAGCACCATAGGGGCTATCGTTGGTGTATTTCAGGGCAGCGGTGTACTGTCCGGGCTGGTTCACTTCGGGGACGCTGGCATCGAAGGTCACCTGGATGGTTTGAGTATCCAGCGTTGGCACCGTTCCCGTGATGGGATCCGTGAAGAGCCAGGGTACATCGCCCGCGGTTTGCAGCCAGACGATGCTGTTGTGCAGAATCAGTGGAATATCTCCCGTCCAGGCAGAGCCATCGGGCAGGAAGGTGTTCATGGCCACCACCGAACCCTTCGTAACCACAAACTCATCATCCATCCAGGATGCCACCCAATTACTTTCCGGTGCTATCTCCAACATCTGGCGGAAGGAATCACCAGCATAGGCCACACCATCCATGATTGGGTG
The DNA here is from genome assembly GCA_003513015.1 of Chloroflexota bacterium. GTDB lineage: Bacteria > Chloroflexota > Anaerolineae > Anaerolineales > UBA11858 > UBA11858. The sequence goes on along the minus strand of DOTA01000534.1, from coordinate 1,442 downwards.
CGCCGGATCATAATCTCCGAGGTCAGACCAGGCGAACCAGTCGCCCTGGTAGGCAAAGGGAGAATAACCCTCGTTCGCGAACCGCCCCTGGATGCCCCAACCGTTATTGGGATCGAAGGTCGGCACGGTTTGCACCACACTGCCGCCCCCATCGAGGTAATCAGCCAGCACATTGCCGAGTTGAGCGGGGTCTGCAAAGCTGTAGTTCGCGCCCACTACCACTGCATCGTAAGCTTGGAGGGTTGCCAGGCTGGGCGTGTCGCCTGTGGCGTTGAAGAAATCAACCTGGGAGAGATCAGGATAGGCTTGCAGCATGGCCTGAATTTGATAGGCATCGGCGGCAAAGACCAGCAGTACGCTCAAATCTGAGGAGGCCAGGAGCGCTTCGCTTGGTGGGGTGTACACAAAGCTGGGATGCGCTACGAGCGGCAGATCACCCTGGGACTGGTAGGTGGGGCCAGATTTCACCGCGGAATCCGATAAAACCTGATTAGCCGGAACCAGCACCGAGATGGGAACTTCCGGCAGATAGGCACCGCCTTGCTCTCGCGTGTTGTAGGTTACATCCAACCCGCCCAGATTTTCGAGTGAGAGCGTTAAAGTGGTAATTTCGCCCATTTCGAGGTTAGCCGCCAAACTGGTTGGGCTGGCGCTCAAGATTCCTGCGGGCAGGTAAAAATCTTGGCGGATGGCATCACCCAGGATGACCGTGGGCGATGCTACCTGGGGGCCATAGGCCGGGCGCGCCGCGGTGATGGGTTGCTCACCTGCGAAGGCAAACAGGGTGTAGAAACCTTCGCCGAGCGCAGGATCATCCGGGTTCCCCTGGGTGATGACTTGCCCGGCGCTGCTGGTGACCGCGGCCCCATTGAGGGCTGCGTTGGTGTTCAGATCATAAACGTGGCCGACTACCAACCCGCCTGAAGACAGGCTGCAGGGCACGTGCGGCGCTTCGCCCGTGAATACATCCACTTTGACATCATCAATATAAAAACCGGGGTAGGTGACGGTATCATCGGATCGCAGGTTAAAGCGCACCCGGAAATCGGGTACGGCGTATTGGGTCGGGTCGAGCAGAATACTGGAGGGGTCCCAGGCGGTGTCGATGATGCCGCTCGTGCTGATCACTTCTGTCCAATCCAGACCATCCCAAATCTCTACACTGGCGAAATCATAGCCGCTTTCAGTTTGCAGCCATTGCCACCAGGAGAGTTGCAGTTGCGGGGTAAATCCGCCACCGCCGCCGCCCGTGATGGAGAGTGGGGTGTAGCCACTCAGGTCGATCGCCGGGGAGGTCAGGCTGCCATCTTCGTTATTCAGATAGTTGCCGCTGAGATTGGTGCCCCAGGCATTCGCGCCGGAGTAGGCGCCCGCCGGGCCGCGGGTGGGGGTGCCCCAGGCCCAGGAGGTGTCTCCCGCGGTGGTGTAGCTGCCGTTATCCG
>DOTA01000385.1 GCA_003513015.1 Chloroflexota bacterium | reverse complement strand
TCGTACATGAATTCCATGGAACGCCTGGAGCCGCCCCTATTCGAAACGTTGGTGGCCTGGGTTTACCGCATAACTGGGGGTGAAAATCTGGCGGTGCCCCGTATCTTTGCCTCATTTTTTTGGCTGATCGGTGCGGCTTTCCTCTTCGATTTGGGCCGCCGCATGACCTCCCCGTGGGCAGCGTTGGTGGGCGTAGGTGTTTTTCTCTTTTTACCATTTAGCATTCGGGCCAGCCGTTCTTTCCAGCCCGATCCCGGGATGGTGATGCTCATCCTCCTCACGGCCTGGGCTTTGTATCGTTGGCAGGATCAGCGCATTTGGAAATGGGCATTGTTGGCCGGATTTTTCGGCGGGATAGCAATTCTCGTTAAGATCGTGGCGATTTTCTTTGTGGGTGGGGTGGCCGCGGGAACCCTGATCTACGCCCTGGGGGTGGCAGCCAGCCCTCAGGCTGAATCTCAGCCTCAATGGCGCCTCACCCACCTCAAATCCGGGCTGCGAAATCCCCAAGTTTGGGCGATCTCCACCTTGATGTTGCTGCCGCCGCTGGTTTATTATCTCGCGGGTCTGAATGCACCTGGCGGTGGTTCCTTCCTGCATTGGACGATCCTCTATCGCTGGCGGGATTTGTTATCTCCCTCGTTTTATATGCGCTGGCTGGTTTTCGTAGATGAGCTGCTGGGGTTGACCCTGGTGCTGGCGGCTTTACTCGGAACCCTGGTGACCTCAGCGCGCAATCGCGCTTTGTTATGGGGATTTTGGGGTGGTTACCTCCTGTTTGGGCTGTTTTTTCCCTATCATATTCTGACCCACGATTATTACCATCTCACCTTGGTGGCCTTGCTGGCCCTTTCGCTCATTCCGTTAGCTCAAATTGTGATCGAGGCCGCAACTCGGCAAGGACGGGGGATGCAGGTAGCACTGGCGGCGGTGCTGCTGGTATTTTTTGCCTATCACGCTTGGATTGGCCGCTCGATTTTGGTGGGGCAGGATTTTCGCCAGCACCCGGCTTTCTGGCAAGAGGTGGGTGAGGCCATTCCGCCAGATGCCAAGGCGATAGGCCTTTCACAAGATTACGGTTTTCGCCTGATGTATTACGGTTGGCGCAAAATTGCCCTATGGCCCAACAGCGCCCGCCCTACAGATTTGCCAGAGATTGCCGCAAACGCCGATTATTTTGTGGTTACCGCCAAAAATCAGATGAGCGACCAATTGGAAGCCTACTTGCAAGAGAATTACCCGGTTTTCGCCCAAGAACCCGGATATGTGATCTTCGATCTCAAGAATCCCCTAACCCCTAGTCCCTGACCCCGTATGCCTCTGCCTCTTGTCACCATTGTTACCCCGTCTTTCAATCAAGCCGAATACCTCGAAGCCACGATCCAATCGGTGCTGGCGCAAGACTACCCCAACCTGGAATACATCCTTGTGGATGGCAGCTCCAGCGATGGCAGCCTGGAAATCATTGAAAAATACGCTCACCGGCTCTCCTGGTGGGTTTCCGAACCCGACGGAGGACAGGCGGATGCCATTAACAAAGGTTTGCGCCGCGCCCGCGGGGAGGTGGTGGCCTGGCTCAACTCTGACGATCTGTATTTGCCTGGTGCGATCCACACGGCTGTCGCGACGCTCACGGCGAACCCCGAGCTGGGTATGGTCTTCGGCGATGCCCTCACCATCGATTCGCAAGGTCACCCGCTCAATAAGCTGACCTTTGGCGAGTGGGGATTACCAGAACTCATGCGTTTTCGCATTATTTGCCAACCCGCGGTTTTTATGCGCCGCGTTGCGCTAGAACAGGCTGGATATTTGGATGAAACTTTCCACTTTATGCTCGATCATCAGCTTTGGTTGCGCATAGCCGGAAACTCAAAAATTCTACATATCCCCTCATTTTTGGCCGCAGCCCGGCACCATCCCGCCGCCAAAAATGTATCCCAATCCGCGGGGTTTGCTGCTGAAACTTACCGCGCCGTNNNNAAAATGATCGCCGCCAGCCCGCAGGTGGGGTACATCAGCGAGCCGCTCAACGTGCTGCATCGTCCCGGTGTGCTGCGCGCTCCCACGCAGCATTGGTACACCTATATCTGTGCCGAAAACCAGGCTGATTACCTGCCTGCGTTGCGCGAAACACTGCGCTTTCGCTATCATCCCTGGCTGGAACTAAAATCCCTGCGCTCGCTCAAAGATGCCGGGCGGATGCTCCGTGATGGGGGTTGGTTCCTCTCTGGGCAGGTACGGCGGGCGCGGCCCCTGCTCAAAGATCCCTTTGCGGTGTTTTCCGCTCCCTGGTTTGCGCAGGCCCTCGGCTGTCAGGTCGTCATCGCGGTGCGGCACCCGCTGGCCTTTGTCAGCAGCTTGAAACGGCTGGGCTGGGATTTCGATTTTCTGGATTTGCTGGCGCAGCCGTTATTGATGCGGGATCATTTGGAACCGTATCAGGCAGAGATGGAAGCCCTTTTAGCCACGCCCGAAGATGTGATCGGCCAGGGAAGTTTGCTCTGGCGAATGGTGTATACCGTTGTGGATGGCTTCCGCGCCGCATACCCGGATTTTAGGGTGGTGCGCCACGAAGATTTATCGCGCGATCCCATTGGTGGATACCGCGCCCTGTACGCCTCCCTGGGGCTGGATTTCAGCCCTGGGGTTCAGCAAACCCTCCAAAATTCCAGCGCGAGCGGCAACCCGGGGGAGATCTCCACCCAGCGGGTTCATGCGGTCAAACTGGATAGCGCTGCGAATCTCTCCAACTGGAAAAAACGTCTCACGAATGAAGAAACCGCCCGCATTCGCAACTTGACTGCCGCTGTGGCTGCGAAATATTATCCCGAAGAATCCTGGGAGTGATCTTGATCCAATCTACCAACTTACCCAAAGTTTCGATTGTCACCCCGTCTTTCAATCAGGCCCGTTTTCTCGAAGCGACCCTGCGCTCGGTGTTGGAACAGGATTACCCCAACTTGGAGTATATCGTGGTGGACGGCGGCTCGACGGATGGCAGCGCGGCGCTGATCGAGAAATATGCTGATCGCTTGGCTTATTGGGTTTCGGAGCCGGATCACGGCCAAACGGAGGCGATCAACAAGGGTTTTGCGCGGGCGACAGGTGAAATTTTGGCCTGGCTGAATTCAGATGATACCTACGAACCGGGGGCCGTGGCCGCCGCGGTGCAGTTTTTGCAGGCGCACCCCGAAGTGGGTTTGGTCTATGCGGATGTGAACTTTATCGACGCCGAGGGTGGGGTGATTGGCAAATTCAACGCCCAGCAGACCAGCCTGAAACGCTTGCAGCGCGGGGGGGTGTACATTCCGCAGCAAGCGGCTTTTTGGCGAGCCGATTTGTGGCGGCAGGTTGGGCCACTGGACCCTTCGTTTTATTTTGCGATGGATTACGATTTGTGGGTGCGGCTGGCGCGCGTGAAGGAAATCCGTTATGTGCCGGGGAAGGTGTGGGCGAACTTCCGTTTGCACGGAGATGCGAAGACGATTGCCGCCGATGAGCGCTGCTGGCCCGAGATGCTGCGGGTCCACCGCCGCGATGGCGGGAACCGGTTGGCCTGGATTTACGTTAGATATGCAGTGCGGCGGTTGTTAGCGCCGCTGATTAATCGCAGAAGACGGGGTTTGTTTTCAAAGCTGTAAAGTGCGCTTGCTTGACTCTCATTTGTTTTCATGGGAGAATGCGGGCCGTTGCTTTGTTTTCGGATCATTTTGGTTTGAATTGTTCGATCCGGGAGAAACTTGATTTATGAAGAAATATTTTATATTAGTTTTTTCACTTTTGTCTGTATTGTTGCTAGTTTCTTGCGGCAGCAATCCGACACATCAGGCAGTAGGCTCTGATCCGGTTTTGCGGGAGAATGCTACTCGTGAGCCCGAAAATACAGCCACTTTAGTAGATAATGTGCTTCCATCTGCTACTTCTACGGCTACCCAAATCCCGCCTACTCAAACTCCAACATTGGAGCCATCTCCAACGCAGATACCCCTGATTACGATGCCTTTGATAGGGTCAGAGCCACATCACCCGGAGAGTGAATCCACACTTACTTTACTCACAGAGGTTGGAGCACAGATTATTCGGTTCAATGGCGTGGTTTGGTACAATGTTGAGCCGCAAGAAGGGCAATACGATTGGGGTTCGCTGCAAAAACTGGATATTGCTATGCGGGAATTAGCTGCTCGCGATATTGAGGTTATTTTAATCGTACGCGGCACACCGGATTGGGCACAGAAGGTTCCCGGCTCTGCTTGTGGGCCAATCGCTCAAGAGAAGTTTGGGTCATTTGCTATTTTTATGAGTGAGTTGGTGCGCAGATATAGCCAACCTCCATATAACGTAAAGTATTGGGAATTAGGGAACGAGCCTGATGTGGCTCCTGAGTTGGTTCCGTCAAATTATCCATTTGGTTGCTGGGGAGATAGCGCTGATGAAAATTATGGTGGGGGGTATTATGCCGAAATGTTGAAAGTGGTTTACCCTGCGATTAAGTCCGTTGATCAGGAAGCGCAGATTTTGATTGGTGGTTTGTTGCTAGATTGCGATCCATATTATCCACCAGAAAGCAAGGACTGCCTACCTTCACGTTTTTTGAATGGCATCCTGGCAAATGGTGGAGCGGATTATTTCGATATCGTTAGTTTTCATGGTTATCCCCCTTACCAGAATCAATCCATGTCTCAGGAATGGGAATCTCCTGGGTGGGCGGTTCGTGGTGGGGTTGTAGTCGGAAAAATTGACTATTTGCGCTCTATTATGCAGCAGTACAAGGTGAATAAACCTCTCTTTCTCACTGAAAGTGCACTTAGTTGCCCGGAATGGAATAAAAACGAGTGCCAGCAACCTGACGAACATTTCTATGAAACCCAGGCTGACTATTTGGTGCGGTTGTTTGTGCGGAATTGGGCGTTGGATGTGGCTGGCACCATCTGGTACGATTTCGAGGGCAAGGGCTGGCGGTATGGCGGTTTGGTGGGGGAAGATGCAATTAATCCAAAACCCGCATTTCAGGCCTTCAAATATTTGAATGAAAAGCTGGCTAGGATGAGCTATATTGGTGAAACCCCATTGTCAAATGGGCTACAAGGCTACATTTTTGTCGATGATGATCGAGAGACTTGGGTGATCTGGTCTCAAGATGAATCGCCCCAGGCGATGGAATTACCTTCC
>DOTA01000314.1 GCA_003513015.1 Chloroflexota bacterium | reverse complement strand
CTTCTAAAAGCGAGGAGCGCGGGCCAAATTGATCGAGCGCACCTACTTTGATGAGGCTTTCGAGGGCGCGCTTACCCACTTTGCGCAGGTCACAGCGCCGCACTAAATCGTTGATGTCGGTAAAAGCTCCCGTAGTACGAGCGTCCAAAATGGTATCCACCGGCCCCTGGCCCACATTTTTAACGGCCCCCAAACCGAAGCGGATGGCGGAGGTGCCATCNNCGGGTAGTGGGCCTTGAGGTAGGCGGTCTGCACGGCGATCACGCCGTAATCGGCAGCGTGGCCTTTGGGGAAGCCATAACGGGCAAAGGCCTCCCAGTTATCGAAGATCAGGTTGGCAACATCTTCGCTCACGCCATTTTCGGTGGCACCGCTGACAAAACGGCTGCGTTGTTTGAGCAGTTCGGCTTCTTTTTTCTTCGCCACGGTTTTGCGCAGAAAATCGGCTTCAGAAGCGGTGTACCCACCCAGGTTCATGGCGGTGTACATGATCTGTTCCTGATAAACTGTAATGCCGTAGGTTTCTTTGAGAATCGGTTCGAGTTTGGGGTGCAGGTATTCGATCTCTTCTTTGCCTTGCATGCGGGCAATATAGGATGGAATAAAATCCATCGGCCCGGGGCGGAAGAGGGCCACCATAGCAATCACGTGATCGAGGTTTTTGGGCTGCATTTCCATCAGGTTGCGGCGCATACCAGAGCCTTCCACCTGGAAAACGCCCGCGGTTTCGCCGCGGCTCATCAATTCGAAGCTAGCGGGATCATCGAGGGGGATATTGTCGAGATCCAATTCGAGGCCGTGGCGTTCGCGGATCAAATCGCAGGCGCGCGCCATAATGGTGAGAGTCGCCAGCCCTAAAAAGTCCACTTTGAGCAAGCCCTGGGCGTCGATGATCGACATCTCGAATTGAGTGACGGTTTTGACGGGAGATTCCTGAGCGTTGCCGGTGGGCCGGTGCAGGGGCAAATATTCGATGATCGGCTTATCGGTAACCACCACACCCGCGGCGTGGGTACCAGCATTGCGGACAACGCCCTCCATGCCCTGGGCGGTGTCGATCAAATCGCGGATGTAGGGGGCTGAATCGTAAATCTGCTTGAATTCCGGCACGGTTTCGAGGGCTTGCTCGATGGTCACGGGTTTGCCGGGGATGTTGGGGATCAGTTTGGCGACGCGGTCCACCTCGCTGATGGGAATATCTTTGACGCGCCCCACATCGCGGATGGCGGCGCGGGCTTTCATGGTGCCAAAGGTGATGATCTGCGCCACTTTATCATCGCCGTATTTGCGGGCGGTATATTCCATCATCTCGGCGCGGCGGTCATCCCGAAAATCCAGATCGATATCGGGCATGGAGATACGCCCGGGGTTGAGGAAGCGCTCGAAAATCAGAGCATGTTCAATGGGATCAACCATGGTGATTGCCAACGAATAAGCCACAATCGAGCCGGCTGCCGAACCCCGCGCGTTGTACCAGATGCCCGCATTTTTGGCGTAAACGCATAAATCCCAAACGATCAAAAAGTAGGCATCGAAACCCATTTGATGGATGATGCCCAATTCATAATCCAAGCGCTCGCGGATCACCGCATCGTGCGAGTGCGAGCCATAGCGCCAATCCAGGCCTTCTTCGCAGAGCTTGCGCAAATAGGTTTCAGCGTCAAAACCTTCGGGCACGGGAAAATCGGGCAGGTGGTAGCCTTTGAAACCCAGATCCACTTCGCAGCGTTGAGCGACCCACAAAGTGTTGCTGAGCGCTTCGGGTACTTCGGCAAAAATCCGGCCCATTTCCTCGGCAGTTTTGAGGTAATAGGTTTTGTCACTCATGCGCATGCGCTTAGGATCGGTCAGCAACGAGCCAGTTTGTACTGCCAAAAGAATATCTTGCAGTTCGGCATCCTTGGGGTTGATGTAATGCACATCGTTGGTAGCCACATATTTGGCCTGATAGCGCGGCCCCAATTGCAAGAGCGATTTGTTGATTTTCTCCAGCTCCGGGATTTCATGCTCCTGCAATTCCAGGAAGAAATTATCAGGACCAAAGACTTCGTAGTACCAATCTAGCTTTTTGCGGGCCTTTTCCAGGTCACCACGCTCCACGGCGCGCGGGATTTCGGCGGCCATGCAGCCCGAAGTAGCAATCAACCCCTCGGCATGTTCCGCTAAAAACTCGTGGTCGATGCGCGGATAATAGTAGAACCCATCCAACTGTCCCGCTGAAGCAATTTTGAGCAAATTCTGATAACCGGTTTGGTTTTCGGCCAGCAGCAACAAGTGTGATGATTTTTTATCAAACTGGGATTCACGGTCCGTCATACGCCGGGCCGCCATATAGGTTTCCAGGCCGATAATCGGCTTGACACCGGCATTGGTGGCGGCGTTGTAGAAATCGATCACCCCAAACATGGTGCCGTGATCCGTGATCGCCAAAGCGGGCATCTCCAGTTCAGCGGCGCGCTGTACCAGCTTCTTGATGTTGCTAAAACCATCAAGAAGCGAATATTCCGTGTGGGTGTGCAGGTGGACGAAATCGGACATGGTTTTATCTTTTGATGGTTAGGTAGTTTGATGGTTTACCAGTCAGCAAATGGACTGCCTAACTACAAAACTACCCAACTACGGAACTAAGCGGATTATAGCACGCCGGTTCGGTTTATTACCCCCGCCCGGCTTAAAGAATTAATAATTTTAAGTAATGGCGAGATTGTGCTCACCCCCCAGAATCGGCGAGAGCCGGGTTCGCCATACCCGGCTCTCTCTAAGGAGGAGAAGAAGAGAAATCGCCCTTCATGGATATAATATACTTGGATGGCTTAAATCGTGCTTGACGCTTACCCTACGCTTGCCCTACGCAAGCCCAACAATATTGAAAGTTAGAGTATTTCAGCGATGAATATTGCAAACAAAGAAATCAAACGCTTGTTTATCGGTTGGACTTCGACCACGCCGCTGGGGATGATCTGGGTAGCGGTATCTGTGCAAGGGTTAGTCGCCACGGAAATGGGTGGAACGGAGGGCAGCTTTACCCAAAGACTGGTAGCCCGCTTCGGGGTTCCACTGACCCCTTCTGAATTTCAGGTGGGGCCTTTTATCCAAGAAATCGAATCCTACTTTCAAGGTACATCCCAAACCTTCGAGATTCCCATCCATTGGGAATTACTCTCTCCCTTTCAGCAAAAAGCGTTGCGAGCGGTTTGTGCCATCCCCTACGGAGAAACCTGCACCTACGGCCAAATCGCCGTCAAACTTGGATTACCCCATGCCGCCCGCGCCGTAGGCCGCGCCAACGCCACCAACCCTATGCCGTTGGTAATCCCTTGCCATCGACTGGTAGGCAGCGATGGCAGCTTGCGCGGTTACGGCAGCGGCGAGGGTTTGAAAACCAAGGTCTGGCTCCTAGATTTTGAAAAGGCAAATTCTGCTTTCACCACCAAGACACCAAGGCCCAAAGATTCTTAAATTTCTTCGTGTCATGTTGCCTTTGTGGTAAGAAACTCACATGGGCTCCGTTTTTTCCACCACCCAAAAATGCGACAGCCCAAAAACCCGCAGCGGCGTGCGCTCCATGAATTGCAACATCCCCCGCAGCACGCGCCCAAAGGCTCCAAAACGGGCGATGAGATTGTCATACGCCCCAAAAATGATGGTTTGCTCCACCACCTGCACCGGCAAACCCCCAAACAAATTTTGTAAATCGCGCTTGGTATATATCTCTACGTGGGGGGCAAGTTTGTCCCGCCAGCGGCGCGGCAGCCAGTTCACNNATCACCGCCCGCCCGCCGGGCTTGAGCACGCGCACCATCTCACGTACCGCGGCGGCATCATCCTGCACGTGCTCGATCACCTCATGGCTCAAAATCAGGTCGAAACTCGCGGCCGGGAAGGGCAACCCCTCGCCCGCAGCGTTCACAATATGCGGCGAGTTGGCGTGCGCCTCCACGGTGCGCTCGAAATCATACTCCAGCCCAATCACCATCCCGGCGTGCGGCGTGAGTTTCTCCACGTACATGCCCACCCCGCAGCCGTTTTCCAGCACGCGGCCGCGCAGGCGCTCCTCGGCGGCGCACAAAATCATCTCCAGGCGGCGCTCCTGCCCCGC
>DOTA01000340.1 GCA_003513015.1 Chloroflexota bacterium | reverse complement strand
TCTCGCCAAAGTTCGCCCCGCCTGGCTGGATGCCCGCCTCTGCCAGGACGATCTGGGATTTCTTTCCCGGAGTGACGCGCTGATCCTCAATATCGACTACCCCTTGGGTATGGCCGCCTACAACATCCTCAGCGAAGTGGCCGAACATGCCGGAGAAGTTTTGGGCGTGTACATCCTCGGAAAGGCTGCCACCCTCAATGGTAAGATCGGGGATGTCATGATCCCCAATGTGATTCATGATGAGCATTCCCGCAATACCTGCCTGATCCCCAACTGTTACAGCGCTGCCCATGTAGCTCCCTATCTGGTTTACGGTACCGTGCTCGATAATCAAAAAGCCGTCACGGTACTGGGTACCTTCCTGCAAAATACCCATTATATGGATGTTTTCTACCGCGAAGGCTATACCGACATCGAAATGGAAGCTGGCCCTTACCTTTCGGCCGTTTACGAAATGTTTCGCCCCAAGCGCCATCCCTACGATGAAATTGTCACCTACTACAACTTGCCCTTCGATCTTGGCATCATGCACTACGCCTCCGATACGCCCCTCAGCAAAGGCAAAAACCTGGGAGCCAGCACCCTCTCCTATTTCGGCATGGACCCCACGTACGCCACCTCCATCGCTACTCTGCGCCGCATCTTGTCCCTTGAAAGAATGCGCGTCTAAACCCTAACCCCAAACCCTTAACGACCAACCCCGAGGTATTTATGTCTCAAGTCGGAAAATCTGTCACCCGCGTCGATGCCCTCAGCAAAGTCACCGGTCAGGCCCTATACCCCGGCGACCTCAACCTGCCCAACCAGGCTTACATGAAAATCCGTTTTGCCCGGCGGCCCCATGCTATCATCGAAAGCCTCGACACCACCCAGGCCGAGAGTTTGCCCGGCGTTATCGCCATTTTTACTGCTAAAGATGTGCCAAATAACGAATATGGCCTGATTATGCCCGATCAGCCCGTTTTGTGCGGCCCGGGTTCCAATAAACCTTATGCGGATCGCGTCCGTTTTGTGGGGGATCAGGTAGCCCTGGTGATTGCCGAAACCTCTCAGATTGCCGCGCAGGCCCGCGATCTCATCGAAATCCATTACCGGGATTTGGAAGTGGTCACTGACCCCTTGGCTGCGCGCCAGCCCGAAGCGCCCCTGTTGCACCCCGACCGCGACTCGAACGTTTTCTGCCATTACCGCATCCGCAAGGGTGATATGCACGCTGGTTTCGCGAAGGCCGATTTGATCATCGAGGGCGAATACCGCACCCCTGCCCAAGAACATGCCTTTTTGCAGCCCGAAGCGGGTATCGGCTACATTGACGAAGAAGGCCGTGTCACCGTTCAAGTCGCCGGGCAATGGACTCACGAGGATCGCGAGCAAATTGCCCACGCCCTCAACCTGCCCGAAGAGCAAATCCGCGTGATTTACCCGGCCATCGGTGGCGCTTTTGGCGGCCGCGAAGATATGTCTGTGCAAATTGTCTTAGCCCTGGCGGCCTGGCGTTTGCAGCAGCGCGGCATCAACCGCCCCGTAAAAATTGTCTGGAGCCGCGAGGAGTCCATTATCGGGCACCACAAACGCCATCCCTATGTCATCCGCACCCAATGGGGAGCCACGAAGGAAGGTAAAATCACCGCCGCGGAGGTAGAGATCATCGAAGATGGCGGCGCGTATGCCTACACCTCCACCAAAGTTTTAGGCAACGCCACCTTGATGTGTACCGGCCCCTATGAAATCCCCAATGTCAAAGTCGACACCTACGCGGTTTACACCAACAACATTCCCGGCGGCGCGTTCCGCGGTTTTGGCGGGCCGCAAGGCGCTTTTGCCGCCGAAAGCCAGATGAACAAACTCGCCGAAGCCCTTGGCCTCGACCCCGTGGAACTGCGGATGCGCAACATCGTCAAAGAAGGCTCGATCCTCTCTGTGGGCACGCCCCTGCCTCCCGGGGTCAGCATGCCCCAGGTGGTCGAGAAGTGCGCGGAACAGGCGGGTTGGAATGAGCACCGACCACCAACCGCTGATCGCGATCAGCTGTCCGTAGTCCGCGGCCGCGGCTTTGCTTGCGGCTTCAAAAACGTGGGCTTCTCCTTCGGCGCGCCGGAGAATTGCTGGGCTACCATCGAACTTCACGGGGATGTTGAAATCGACTATGCTGTGGTGCGTCACGCCGCCGCCGAAGTGGGGCAGGGCACACATACCGTCATCAGCCAAATGGCAGCTGAGGCCTTGAATTTGCCCCTCGAAAAAATCCACTTGATCGTTTCGGATACCGCCGCCACGGATAGTTCGGGCAGCGTATCCGCCTCGCGCATGACCTTTATGGCGGGCAACGCCGTGCGCGGCGCGGCCGCACGCGCCCTCGAAAAGTGGCAAAACGAAGAACGCCCCGCGGTTTCGCGCTACCAATACTGGCCACCGGCGACCACCCCCCTAGACCCGCAAACCGGCAAATGCGAACCCAACTTCGCTTACGGCTATGTGGCCCAGGCCGTTGAAATTGAAGTGGATCTCGATACCGGACAGATTCACCTCTCCAAAGTGATC
>DOTA01000426.1 GCA_003513015.1 Chloroflexota bacterium | reverse complement strand
CGAAATTTTGCTGCCTACGGCCCCTTTGCTGCCACCGAACGGGTGCTGATGGCACTCGGGAAGGCCGGTGCCGACCGCCAGGAGATGCATGAACACATCCGCGGCTTGACGATGCGCGCCTGGGAGAGCCTGCGGGCTGGCGAGCCGAATCCGTTGATCGAGTGGGTCGCGGCAAATCCCGAATTCCTGCGCTACCTTTCCGCAGTGGAATTGCGTTCCCTGATGGATGCCAGCGGCCACGTGGGTGATGCGCCTACAAGGGCAAAGGCGTTGGTGGAAGATATTTGGAAAACTGTAAAAACGTAACCATGTAGACAAGTAAACAGGTGTTTNNCTTTATTGAAACGAATTTGCCCATCCCTGGCAAGACCACCGGGAAAGTGCGCGATATTTACCACCCTGGTGATGGCAAACTCCTACTGGTGACCACCGACCGGCTTTCAGCCTTTGACCGCGTTTTAGGTGCGGCCCCCTTCAAAGGTCAGGTGCTCAACCAACTTTCAGCATGGTGGTTCGAGCAAATCCAGGAGATTATCCCCAGTCACCTGATTGCGCTGCCCGACCCGAATGCTTTGCTGGCCCAGGAAGTCGAACCCTTCCCCGTGGAAGTGATCGTGCGCGGTTATATCAGCGGGGTGACCAAAACCGCGCTGTGGTACCGCTACGATTTGGGCGAGCGCGAGATTTACGGGCATCGTTTCCCCGAAGGGTTGACCAAAAATCAGAAGCTGCCCGAAAGTATCATCACGCCAACCACCAAAGGCGGCCCCACCGGGCATGATGAGCGCCTGACCTGCGCTGAAGTCACCGAAAAAGGGTATCTGGATGCCGCAACTTGGGAGCAAATCCAGCAGGCCGCACTGGCGATTTTCGCGCTGGGGCAAGAAGTGGCCGCTAAAGCCGGTTTGATCCTGGTGGATACCAAGTACGAGTTTGGCCGCGCGCCGGATGGCCGCGTAATGATCATCGATGAAGTTCACACCCCGGATTCGTCCCGTTATTGGAAAGCGGATACCTACATCCAAAGGATTGCCGAGGGTCTGGAGCCGGAGAATTTCGATAAAGAATTCGTGCGCCTGGAATACGCGGCCCAAGGCTACCGCGGCGATGGCGCTCCCCCCGAAATGCCCGCCGACCTGTGGGTGCGCGTGGCCGAGCGTTACATCACCCTCTACGAAAGCCTGACCGGGCAAACCTTCGAGCCAGGAGCCTATCCGGTTGGCCCGCGGCTGGAGAAAAATATCATCGAACGTTGATAACGCAGACATTAAAAATATTCCCGTTAATTCGTTATATTCGCGCTGTTCGCGTTCTAAAGTTTTGGAGCTTTATGAATCAACCCCTCGCTATCATCCTCATGGGCAGTAAATCCGATTTGGAATACTGCCAAAAAATTGCCGATACCTGCCAGAAATTCGGCATTGAAACTACGATGCGGATCGCCTCCGCCCACAAAACCGCAGCGCGCCTGCTTGAAATTTTAGCTGCCTATGAAACCGATCCGCGGCCGAAAGTTTACATCACCGTGGCCGGGCGCAGCAACGCCCTCAGCGGCATGGCCGACGCCAGCGTGAGTGCGCCGGTGATTGCTTGCCCGCCCTCCAGCAGCAGTTTTGGCGGCGCAGATATCTACTCCTCGCTGCGGATGCCTTCGGGTGTAGCACCCCTCGTAATTCTGGAACCGGAGAATGCTGCTCTGGCCGTGGCTAAGATTTTCGGGCAATCGAATCCCGAAGTGCTTGCCAAGGTAAAAACTTATCAGGAAGAGCATCGTCAACGCTTGTACACCGCGGATGAAGATTTGAATGATCGGGAATAGTGCGGAGCACACTTCGACAAGCTCAGTGTGCTCTAACTCCTCGCNNGTCAGCGATGGCTTTGGCATGAACCTGCACAAAGGCATGGGGCTGGTCAACCAGGTTTTTGACGAAGCCACGATCGACAAACTGCAAGGCAAATTTGCTATCGGACACAACCGCTACAGCACCACCGGTTCATCGGTGCTGATCAATGCCCAGCCTTTCCAAATTCAGACCCGTTACGGCCCGTTGGCGCTGGCGCATAACGGAAATTTAGTCAATGCGGCGGAATTGCGTGAGGAACTATTTGCCCGCGGCGTGGGGCTGACCTCCTCTTCCGATAGCGAAGTGATGACCCTCATGCTGGCCGGCGCGTGGGGAGATACCTGGCTGGAGCGCATTTCCTACTGCATGACGCGTTGGCTGGGAGCTTTCGCATTGGTGATCCTGACACTGGATGGGGTTTATGCGGCGCGTGATCCCTGGGGATTGCGCCCTCTCACCATAGGTCAGTTGCCCACCCGCGGCCACGCGGTGGCCTCCGAAACGGGAGCATTGGCAACCATCGGGTGTGATGCCATTCGGGAGATAAATCCCGGCGAGGTGGTTTATCTCCATGAAGCCGCGCTGATCGTCCGTCAAGCGGTTCCTCCGGCAAAAGTCTCGGCGCTATGTACCTTTGAGCATATCTATTTTTCGCGGCCGGATTCCATTTGGGATGGGCGCGTGGTGCATGATGTGCGCGTGCGCCTGGGGGAACAATTGGCCCGCGAAGCCGCTGTGGCTGCCGATGTAGTCGTGCCCGTGCCGGATTCATCTGTTCCCGCGGCGATTGGCTATGCCCGCGAGAGTGGTATCCCCTTCGAAACCGGGCTGATCAAAAACCGCTATATTGGCCGCACTTTTATTCAACCTTCGCAGGATATGCGCCGGGAGGGGGTCAATCTCAAGCTCAACCCGCTGCCCAGCGTGNNTGAAGTCCACCTGCGGATCACTTGCCCGCCGATTGCGCATCCCTGCTTTATGGGGGTCGATATGGCCACGCCCGAAGAATTGATTGCCCACAACCTGAGTGTGGCTGAGATTTGCGCGCAATTGGGTGCTGACAGCTTGCACTACCTTTCATTGGCGGGAATGATGCAGGCCATCGGCAGCAAAAACGGCTACTGTAACGCCTGCTTTACGGGCCATTATCCATTTGAGATTAATGGGAACCACAGTAAGCAGGCGCTAGAAACTGCCATCGAGTGTTAGGATAGCATGATGAATGTTTTGTTGATTGGCTCCGGAGGTAGGGAACACGCCCTGGCTTGGAAGTTAGCGCAATCCTCGAAATTAACCCAGCTTTATACCCTTCCTGGCAACCCTGGTACGGCCGTTCTGGGGATCAATTTGATCGCTAACCCCGAAGATTTACCAGTAGTAGTGGAAATTGCCCGCCAAAAGCAAATCGACCTGGTGGTGGTTGGTCCAGAGGTTCCCTTGGCGTTAGGTTTGGTCGATGCACTACGGGAGGTAGGCATCCTGGTGTATGGGCCGTCAAAACAAGCCGCCCGGATCGAGACCGACAAAGCTTTCGCCAAAAACTTTATGGCCCGGCATGGAATTCCCACCGCGGATTATGCCAATTTCACCGAGTTTGAAGCAGCCTGGGATTATTATCAGTCGTTCGCTACTACTTCTCAGCTACCCGTGATTAAGGCGGCGGGTTTGGCGGCGGGGAAGGGCGTGATCTTGCCGGAGACACTCGTAGAAGCAGAATCCGTTTTGCGTGAAATCATGCTGGAAGGAAAATTCGGCGCAGCTGGAGCGGTAGTGGTTATCGAAGAGCGGTTAATCGGGCGCGAAGTATCTATTTTGGCCTTCACGGATGGTACCCGCGTGGCACCAATGCCCCCAGCGCAGGATCACAAACGCCTGTTAGATCGCGATCGAGGGCCCAACACCGGTGGGATGGGTGTGTTTGCCCCATCTCCGTTTGCTCCGCCTGAGTTGGTGGCTTGGGTGGTTGAACACGTGCTCCAACCTGCGGTGGATGGGCTGCGTACTGAGGGACATCCCTTCATTGGCACGCTCTACGCGGGGATGATCTTGACGGACGATGGGCCTAAAACCCTGGAGTTCAACTGCCGCTTCGGAGATCCCGAAACCCAGGTGGTGATGCCCCTTCTCGATAGCGATTTGCTCGAAATTTTATTCGCCTGTGCTCAAGGGGATCTATCCGCGATTTCGGGTTTAATCCGCTGGAAGGGAACCGCGGCGGTTTGCGTGGTGCTGGCCTCGCAAGGCTACCCGAATGCCTACCCCAGAGGGTTGCCAATTTTCGGGCTGGGTGCGTTGCCCGAAAGAGTTGTAGCTTTCCATGCCGGGACGGCAACCAAATCGGATGGAGTTGTGACCAACGGCGGGCGCGTACTGGGCATCACGACAACCGCAGAAAATATTTCCGAAGCGCGTACGTTAGCCTATGCGGGCGTAGAAACCATCCGTTTCGAGGGGATGCAGTACCGCACGGATATCGCCAAAGGATTTTAGATGACAAATAAAATATCTTCGTATGCGCAGGCTGGCGTTGATATCGAAGCTGGTAACAAA
>DOTA01000336.1:233-6682 GCA_003513015.1 Chloroflexota bacterium | reverse complement strand
GATGGCATCCGCTGGGCGGCGGGGTTATCGGTAACAGGCGTGCCCAACAATCCCTACCCGGTGCAGGTGATCAATATGAGTTTGGGGGGAGGAGGCTCGTGTGATGCCACTTCACAAAATGCGATCAACGATGCGGTTGCCGCAGGCACCACCGTGGTAGTGGCCGCGGGCAACAACAATGCCAATGCCAGCAACTACTCTCCGGCAAGCTGTAACAATGTAATTACCGTGGCAGCCACCAACCGGGATGGCAGCCGGGCTTATTACAGCAACTACGGCTCCGTGGTTGAGATCAGCGCGCCGGGCGGTGCTCAAAGCTACGCCAATGATCCTAATGGTGTGCTTTCCACCCTGAATACCGGCACACAAGGCCCGGTGGCGGATAGCTACGAATACTATCAGGGCACCAGCATGGCTGCGCCGCATGTAGCGGGTGTGGCCTCCCTGGTGCTATCAATGGATCCGTCCCTGACCCCGGCAGAAATACTGACTATTTTGCAAAATACAGTCACACCTTTTCCTGGTGGTAGCACTTGTAATACATCGATTTGTGGTAGCGGGATTGTCAACGCCGGGTTGGCAGTGCAGTCCGCCAACCCACCCATCATCGAAGTTGACCCCGCTTCCCTGGAGGTTGGCCTCACCCCAGAAAGCCAACTCACTCAAACCCTCACCATCAGCAACAGTGGGGGGGATGATCTAACCTGGGCAATCACCGAATCGGTTACCATCGCCAGCCTGCCCGCCGATCCACTCATCGCTGCTGAAGCTGCAGTCACCCGTGGGGGGGACCTCAATTTCGCCCTCGATACCGCGGAACCAGCCGCAGAAGATGCACAGGTAGCCCCGCGCCCCGATGTTTCGCCAACCTTTGTAACACCCATCGCCGTTTTGCTGGATACAGTTCAATTAGTCAACAGCCCTGGCACGGGGGCCGGAGGGGCCGACGAAAGCATGGTGCAAAATAGCTCCCTGGGGATGACCTCGCTGGGCTTTGGGCACCAAGTGGCAAACGGCAATCGTGTAGCCGATGATTTTACAATTGCTGATCCTGGCGGCTGGCAAATCGACACCATTACCTTTTTCGCCTATCAAACCGGATCGCCCACTGCATCAACGATCACAGCCGTAAATCTGCGCATCTGGGATGGGCCGCCCAATGACCCGGCCAGCACGGTTGTTTTTGGCGACACTACCACCAACCGCTTGAGCAGCAGCGCCTGGTCAGGTATTTACCGGGTTTCGGAGACATCTTCTGGCGGCACCACGCGCCCGATTATGGCGAATGTAGTCACGGTGAACATACAATTGCCGCCCGGAACTTATTGGCTCGACTGGCAAGAGGGTGGCACCTTAACCTCCGGCCCTTGGGCACCGCCGATCACCATCAATGGGCAAACAACCACCGGAAACGCCTTGCAGTATACCGGTTCCTGGGCCGCAGCGCTGGATGTAGGCACATTAACACCCCAAGGCTTACCCTTCATTATCGATGGAAATGCCATCGCGGCGGCCACTTGCAGCCCCACGAGTGATCTTTCTTGGGTCAGCGTAGCACCCTTGAGCGGCACACTCACACCGGGGGCTAATGAAAGCCTCGATGTAATCTTCGACTCGACTGGGTTAACTACCGGTGAATACACCGGCACCCTGTGCCTTGATAGCAACGATCCGGTCACCCCACAGGTTCAGGTGCCGCTCACCATGACGGTTTGCACCCAGCCTGCGGCCGTGACGGATGTGAGCATCAGCCGCGGCGGCAGCGATATCAACTTGAGTTGGTCAACCGTGAGCGGGGCGACTTCCTACCGCATCTACCGGGCCGCCAATAGCCCCTATTTCAGCTCTGGCCCGCTCTTCATCTACGATCTGGCCCTCAGCAACAGTTACACCGATGCGAGCGTGACGGGTGATCCGGCCAACAACTATTACTACATCGTTCAGAGCGTCAGCGCTTGCGGGGCTGGCGCCGTAGAATCGGGGCACAGCAACCGCACCGCCAAGTTCGAATATCCCCTCCAGCCAGGTACGCCCTAAAATCTGGCTTCAATAACCCAAAACCCCTCTCAATGCGGAATGGCTTGAGAGGGGTTTTGATTTTAGGGGGCGGCTATACCTTGCCCGCAGTATAGATTTGGATCGCCTCGTTGAGGTAATCCGGCAAATCAGGGTGCAGCTTCTCGAAGTTGGCCCGGAATTGCAGATCATTAGCATAACCCTGCCCCAAACCGCGCAAGATAGCCCAGGTTGGTTCGTAGAAGTAGCGCAGATGCTGATGCCAGCGCCCCAGGCAAGCCTGAACTTCGGCACTGCCTGGGGCTTGGCCCGCCTGCATGTGTGCCAGAATATCCACGTAGACGGCCTGGCCCTCGGCCAAAACCTGCTGCTTCTTTTCGGGCGAATAGCTCTTCCACAACTTCATGGATTGATCTACCAACGCCGGGTCCCAGCGCTGGCGAGCCTCTTGAGCGTAGGCTTCTTGTTGTTCTTCACTGAAACCGCTAAATACTTCTTGAGCACTCATTTCTCTTTCTCCTTTTACGTACAAGATAGTTTTATCCACCGTAGCAATCAGGCGATTTAGGCGCGTAACGCGCTTTTGCAATTCGGTTTTATGCGCCTGCAAAGCTTGTAGCACATCAAAATTTGGCTGCCTGAGAATTTCTTGAATTTCACTCAAACTCAAACCCAGTTCCCGGTAAAACAAAATTTGCTGGAGCTGCAGCGCCGCCCCTTCATCATAATATCGGTAGCGGTTTCTTCCCAGATTGGAGGGCTTGAGCAGCCCAATCTCATCATAATGGTGCAAAGTGCGCCGGCTAACGCCGGCCAGATCGGCTAATTGTTTAACGGTATAAGTTTGCATGGTCATGACCTCAACAAACCCCATCATAAACTATAACGTTACGTTAATGTCAAGGGGTAAATTCTGCGATTCGCCGACCCGTTGCCTCCCTGACTCGGTATAATTGCGGCCATGAATGCCAAACCTTTGCGATTTCTGGCCCTGGGAGATTCCTATACCATTGGCGAAAGCGTGGATTTGGCCCAGGGGTGGCCGGCCCAATTGAGGGCGGCCCTGCTCCTTCAGGGATTCCGTCTTGCCGCACCCCAAATCATCGCCCGCACCGGCTGGACCACGGGCGATCTGCTGGCGGCGCTTGACCAAACGCTGCCCTCCGGCCCCTTTGACCTCGTCAGCCTTTTGATCGGGGTCAACAACCAGTATCAAGACAGGGATTTAACCTCTTATCGCCGGGAGTTTCACTCCCTCCTCGGGCGAGCAATCCACTTTGGAAACGGCGACCCCGCCAAAGTCCTGGTGCTATCGATCCCTGATTGGGGTGTAACGCCTTTCGCTGCAGGCCGCGATCCAGCCCAAATCCGCGTTCAAATCGATCAATTCAACCAAATTAATCAAGCNNCGATGGTTTGCACCCCTCCGCCAAAATGTACGCCGCCTGGATTGAACTGCTGCTGCCGCAAACCCTAGAAAGGCTACTGGTTACCTGACAGTTTACAAGGGGACACGGATTTCACGGACAAACACGGATCCATATTTGAAAAATCCGTGAAATCCGTCCAATCCGTGTCCAAAATCATGAACCTGAAAAGGAACAAACCATGAACTTCGAACTTACCCCCGAATTTGCCGCCCAACTCGATGCCCAGGATGAACTGGCGGCCTTTCGTGAAAAATTTGTGGTCGCCGATCCCGACTTGCTTTACCTGGATGGCAACTCGCTGGGGAGGCTGCCGCAAGCCACGCGGGGGCGCTTGCAAGAAGTGATCGAACAACAATGGGGCCAGCGCCTGATCCGCGGCTGGAACGAGGGCTGGCTGGAGGCGCCGCACAACATCGGCGATAAAATTGCCCAACTGATCGGCGCGCAGCCCGGCGAAGTGCTGCTCGGCGACTCGACTTCGGCCAATTTGTTCAAGCTGGCAGTGGCGGCGCTCAAAGCCCGGCCCGGGCGCCCGAAAATCGTCAGCGACGCCCTCAACTTTCCCTCTGATTTGTATATTTTCCAGGGAATCGCGGAGATGTTGGGGCAGGGACACACCCTCAAGTTGATCCCCAGCCGCGATGGTATTCACATCCAGCCCGCAGATGTGGCCGAGGCCCTCGACGAGCAAACCGCCTTGCTCAGCCTGACGCACGTAGCCTTCAAAAGCGCCTTTATGTACGATCTACAGGCCATCACCGCCCAGGCGCACGCCGCGGGCGCCCTCACCTTGTGGGATCTATCGCATTCCGCGGGCGCGGTGCCCCTGCATCTCAGCGCCTGGGGAGTCGATCTGGCGGTGGGCTGCACCTACAAATATCTCAATGGCGGCCCCGGCGCGCCGGCTTTCTTGTATGTGCGCCGCGAACTGCAAAATCAACTCATGCAACCCATTTGGGGCTGGTTTGCGGCCAAAAATCCTTTTGCTTTCGAGCTTGATTTTGCCCCGGCAGAGGGCCTGGAGCGTTTCCGCGGGGGCACCCCGCCCATGCTCTCGCTGCTAGCGATTGACCCGGCCGTTGATATTTTGTTGGAAGCCGGAATCGAGCGGCTGCGCGCCAAAAGTGTGCAGCAAAGCGAATATCTGCTTTCCCTGGCCCGGGCGTGGCTGCTGCCCCTGGGGTTTCGCCTCGGTTCCCCGGAAGATTCCCGCCAACGCGGCTCCCATATCTCACTGCGGCACCCCGAAGCCTATCGCATCAACCGGGCCATGCTCGCGCGCAGCGTGATCCCCGATTTTCGCGCCCCCGACAACCTGCGCCTGGGTATTGCGCCTATCTACACCACCTACGGCGAAATTTACCGGGCGCTGGAGATCATCCGCCAAATCACCGCCGAGAAAATCTACCTGCAATATTCCAACGAGCGCCTGCCCGTAACCTGAACAATCGAGTAAAATCAGCCTTCGCTTCAGGGCTGCCACTCGTCAAGGAATTGGCAGTTCTAATTTCATCTTATCCAAAGAGTACCTCATGAGCCTTCACATCCCCCCTGCTCTCACCCATCGCCGCTTCCGCCTGCTCTGGATCGGAGTACTGATCTCGGTAGCCGGTTCGCGCATGCAGTTTGCGGCCATCTTGTGGCACATCAACCAACTCAGCAGTCAGCCCATTGCGCTTGGCATGATCGGGCTTTCACGCGTCATTCCAGTGATCATTTTTTCACTGGTCGGTGGCGCTATTGCAGATGTTTTTGACCGACGCAAAATCTTGTTTGTCACCCAGATTGTGCTCATCAGCACGGCTGGGATGCTGGCCTGGCTCACCTGGAGTGATCAAATTCAACTTTGGCACATCTACATCCTGACAGTTATTGAAGCGATTGCCTCGGCCTTTGATTTGCCCGCCCGGCAAGCCCTAACCCCCAACCTGCTACCTGCTAAGGATTTGCCCAACGCTTTCAGCCTGCAATCAATCGCTTTCACCATCGGAGCAATTTTCGGCCCAGCCTTAGGTGGATTATTCATCGGTTATTTTGGGCAAACCTCCGTTTATCTGATTAATGCAATCTCCTATTTAGGGATTGTCATCGCGCTGGGGATGATCGGCCCAGTGGCACAGGAACACAGTGTCCGCAAAGGCGCCGCCCCCGTCAGTTGGGAAGCCATCAAAGAAGGGATTCAATTCATCCTCAGCCGCCCGATTATCCTTTCAAGTATGCTGCTAGACTTTTTCGCTACCTTTTTCGCCGCGGCCAACGCCCTGATGCCCATCTTCGCCAAAGATATTTTGGGTGTGGGTGAAATTGGCTATGGCTGGCTGCTGGCGGCCGAATCCGTGGGGTCAGCATTCATGGCGGTGATCCTATCACAGGTGCAAGAACTTCGTCACCAAGGGAAAATTTTGCTGGGCGCAGTAATTTCTTTCGGAATTTGGACGATCATCTTCGGGATTTCACGCTGGTACTGGGTCACTTTTGTGGCTCTGGCCCTAATGGGAGCCTCCGACACCGTCAGCATGGTAATTCGCAATACCATCCGGCAACTCCGCACCCCCGATTACATCCGCGGGCGCATGGTGAGCGTAACCCAGATTTTCTTCATGGGCGGCCCGCAGCTAGGAGAATTGGAGGCCGGGCTGGTCGCTCAATTCTTTGGCGCACCGATAGCGGTAATCACCGGAGGGATTGGCACGATTTTGATCGTCTTTGGGATTGCCAAAAAATGGCCACAGTTGGTTACGTATGATGGGAGCGAAGATTTACCCCCGCAGACCTGAGATTCGTAGGGGCGTCATTGATTGACGCCCCTATTTTTCAATAATCTTCACCGTATTCATCCCCCTCATCATCGCGATCCACCAAAACTTCGCGTTCTCGCCCCCCGCCCTGGGCCGGACCGATGATGCCCATTTCCTCTAATTCATCCATCAAACGTGAAGCACGCGGGTAGCCAATGCGCAACTGGCGCTGCAACATCGAGGCGCTGGCGCGCTGGGTGCGGGA
>DOTA01000336.1:0-170 GCA_003513015.1 Chloroflexota bacterium | reverse complement strand
GCCACTACCAAATGGATACCTACAGCACGGGCCATTTGCGCCAGACGCACCAGGGAATGCTCGGTGGTTTCGGGGGCCGACATCATCAAATCGGCCAGTTCATCGATCATCACCACGATGCGCGGCATGGTTTGGGCCTCTTTGCGGCGGCGAGCCTTGCGGTTATAGGT
>DOTA01000343.1 GCA_003513015.1 Chloroflexota bacterium | reverse complement strand
TTGGCGATTAAATCTTGGGCTTCGAAGGCGCTGTGAGCCAGGCGCAGTTGACGCAGTTCTTTTTCGGCGGATTGCAACTGGGCGGCTTGCTTGCGTACCAGATCAATAACTTCATTGGGATGGGTGCTAAAATCTGCCGCCAGGGATGTGGTAATCTCTTGGTATTGACGGAAATATTCCAGGGCTTGGATTCCGGCCACAAAGTGGATGCGGATTTTTTGGTTGATGCGCTCGGTGCGGATGATTTTGACCGCCCCTAGCATCCCGGTTTGAGGGCAGTGGGTCGCGCCGCAAGCGGAGTAATCGAAACCGTCAATTTCCACGATACGGATTTCGCCCTCAACCTTCGGCGGACGGCGCAGAGGCACGGAATCGATTCGCTCGCTGGGGACAAAATAACTTTTGACGGTGCGGTTTTCGAACACAAGCTGGTTGGCTAAATCTTCAATGCGTTTCAAATCGGTGCGCCTCAACTCGGTGTCGGGCAAGTCGATGGTGGTGGGGTCATAGCCGTGAATGCCGGAGGAGAGCGTTTCGAGATCGAAAACCTGCTGGAAGCAAGCGCTCAACAAATGCTGAGCGGTGTGGTGCTGCATGTGCCGCAGGCGGCGCTCGCGATCAATAGCGGCGTGTAACACGCCCTCACCGGGAGCGCGGTCCAGGGCCAAAATCACGGAGTCGCCTGCTTCGTTTTTAAAAACATCCAGCACTCGGGCCGCGCCGAGAGTGCCGGTGTCGTGATCCTGGCCACCTCCTGTGGGATAGAAATAATTGATGGTCAGAATCACCCCCATATTCCCGTTGGGGAGGGTCAGTTTTTCTCGAATTTCGGGATCAAATTCCAGGGTCAGCGGATCTGTGAGGTAGAGAAATTGAGAATCCATAAAAAAATCCTGAGACAGAATGGAGTATGATTGGGGTATGCGAAACAATTCAATCAGCCCCGTAAAACGCAGTAAAGCCGAAGCCCGCTCCAATTATAACCGCCTGAGCCGTTGGTATGATGGGCTGGCGGCTAGCGAGGCCAAATATCGCCGCATGGGTGTGGCCGCGCTGGCTGTGCAGCCGGGCGAGAGCGTGTTGGAGATCGGTTTTGGCACAGGCGGATGCTTGCCGGATTTGGCCTGGCAAGTGGGGACGGCTGGCTTCGTCTGCGGGATTGATCTTTCGGATGGGATGGCCGCGGTCGCCAGGGAGCGTCTTTCCGCGGCGAATCTGACGGATCGGGTGGCGCTGACCCTGGGGGACGCGGCGTATACTCCCTTTGGGGAGGGGTGTTTCGATGCCATTTTTACGAGCTTCACCCTGGAATTATTTGACACCCCCGACATTACGCGAGTTTTGGGCGAATGCCAGCGGATTCTGCGCCCTGCCGGGCGGCTGGCGGTGGTGGCGTTGGTGAAGGCGGCGCAGCCCAACTTGGCGGAGCGCGTTTACGAGTGGTTTCATGCCAAAATGCCGGTGGCGGTCGATTGCCGCCCAATATTGGCACAGTCTGCGTTGCGGGAAACGGGATTTGAGATTGATCGGGTCATCTCTACGAAGATGTGGGGCCTGCCCGTTGAGGTGATTGTAGGGCGCACTTAATCATCTGCTTTTTGAACCCAGCAAAATTGCTTGTGTTACACTTGCGGACGGAGGTACAAAAAATGGAAGAAACCCGTTCGTTTGCGCCGCTCTTGCTGGTGGTTTTTCTGGCCTTTCTGGTGCCGATTGTGCTCTCGCACTTCAAAAAATTACGCCTGCCGATTGTGGTGGGCGAGATTTTAGCGGGCATTTTGATTGGCCGCAGCGGATTTGGCTGGGTGGCACATCACGATCCCGCGCTGGATTTGCTGGCCGAGTTCGGCTTTGTGTTTTTGATGTTTCTCTCTGGTATGGAGATCGATTTTTCGAGTTTGGGGTTTGGCCGCTCAAAATCCACTAAAGCAACAAGCGAAAAAGGTCAACTCAGCCCTTTAGCCATTGGCGGCTTGAGTTTTGTCCTGACCCTGATTTTTTCTAGCATGGTGGGATACAGCTTTTATTCCCTGGGCTATGTGCGCGACATCTGGATGATGGCCCTGATCCTTTCGACCACCTCCTTGGGCGTGGTGGTGCCAGTGCTGAAAGAGCGCGGCCTGAGCGCCGGGCGTTACGGTCAAACCCTGTTGGTAGCCGCCCTGATCGCCGATTTTGCCACGATGCTGTTCATCACCGTCGATGTGGCGATCCTCTCGCACGGCCTGGCGCTCGATATTTTACTCATCGGCATTTTGTTTCTGGCTTTTCTGTTCTTCTACCGCTTCGGCAACGTAGTTTTTAATCAAATCCCGGGGGTGCGTCGCGTGATGGAAGAACTTAGCCACGCCACCGCCCAGATTAAAGTGCGGGCGGCCTTCACCATGATGCTGATCTTTATCGTGCTGGCCGAAGTGCTGGGGGCCGAGATCATTTTGGGCGCTTTTTTAGCGGGGGCCATCGTTTCTTTGCTGCGCCGCCCCGAAGATGAAGAGTTAAGCCATCAACTCGATGCCATCGGGTTTGGATTTTTCATCCCAATTTTCTTCATCATGGTAGGGGTGGATTTCAACTTAAAAGCTATGCTGGATTCACCCCGAGCCTTGATCTTGGTGCCCTTTTTGGTGATCGCGGCCTTTGGGGTTAAACTGATCCCGGCGCTGATATTCAGACTCAATTTTGGGTGGCGCGAGACCCTGGGGGCGGGTGCCCTGCTTTCGGCGCGGCTCTCACTCATCATCGCGGCCTCCGCCATTGGCTTGCGCCTGGGGGTGATCTCCGAAGCCATCAACGCCGACATCATTTTGGTGGCGATTCTCACGGTCACCATTGCCCCTTTGATCTTTCTGCGCACCATCCCCGAAAGCGATGTCGAGCAAGATCGTCCCCTGATTGTTGTGGGCGCAGGTGTCTTAGGTTTGCAAGTTGCGGAACAACTTCGGGGACACGGCGAACTCGTGGTTCTGATCGATCCCGATGCGGAGCGCATCCAACGCGCCCAGGCCCGCGGCTTCCAGGCGATCATTGGTCATGCTGACCAGCCGGATGAAAACACCGAACCTTATCTCGACCGTGCCAAAGCCTTGGTCTGTGTGCACAGCGATGTTGAAAAGAGTTTCGGCATTTCCCAACGCGCCCGCACCACTTATGGCATCGAGCATGTGGTCACACGTGTCACTGAGCCGAGCGCCATCCCTCGCTTCGAACAAATCGGTGTGACTCCCATGAATGCCGCCATGAATCAGGCTGTGTTATTGGGTTTGTTGGCGCGTAACCCTGCGGCCTACGAACTGCTCACTCGCCTAGACGATGATAAAGAAGTCTGCGAAGTAGTGGTGCTGAACCCTCGATTTCTCGACCGCCCCCTGAGAAACATCGAATTCCCCGGGGATTTGCTGGTGCTGGCTGTGCGCCGCCAGGGAGAGTTGGTAGTGCCGCATGGCGATACGCGTCTGGCGGGAGGGGATCATGTGACCCTTTTAGGCACTTGTAATTGCGTGGAAATCGGGCGGGAAATGTTTGCGGTTTCCGCGATGGATTAAGGCAGCCATTCCGAAGAAAAACTGGTTCGGATGGATTTTGTGGTACGTAAAAATATCTTTTTACCCCTGAAAATGACTTAAAAACATCTATCATCGATAACCATAAAGTTCAGCAGAGAATGTTTCGGGTTACAATGAAAGAGAATTGAAACCAGAAGATGGGGCTGCTGAGCAGATGTGTTGATTTTTGACAACGCATCTGCTCGAAAAGGAAAAAACCATGAGTGAGAGACAGCTAAATGAATATGAACAAAGGAAAAAAGAACGCCAAGAATTAGAGCTTCAACAAGAGCAGAAACGAATACAGAGACAGGTGGAACGACAGCAATTAGAACAGGAACAAGCCCAAAAATATAAATTACGGCAAGAAGAACAACGACAATTAGATCTGCAACAAGAAGAACTGCGCAAACAGCGGCAGCAGGAACAGCAACAATTAGATCTAAGACAAGAAGAGAAACGAAAAAAGCGACGGCAAGCTGAAGATCAGAAGAAGTAGCGAAAGCCAAAGATAACTTGCCAGGTCAATTTCTCAGGGAAGACTCACTAAAAATCGACAGCCTTAAAAGTATAATCAGATATAAATTATCTAATTAAGGATGGAGATTAAGCGTATGCAGGTTACAGCCCGGAAAGTCAAATATATCATCGAGCCTCAAATGGTCATCGAAGGGGCGGGAGTTCGCTTGCTGCGCTCTTTTGGCCCCAGTCGCGAAAACCGCTTCGACCCTTTTCTGCTTATCGATCATTTTGCTTTCAACAACCCCATCGAAGGTCCTATCCAGGGTTTCCCGACCCACCCCCATCGCGGCATCGAAACCGTGACCTACATGCTGGAAGGCTCC
>DOTA01000387.1 GCA_003513015.1 Chloroflexota bacterium | reverse complement strand
ATAACCACCTCAAGATTGTGGCGAGGATAGGATTGGTTGTATATAGAATTTAGCAGCGAACGGATCGTGCGCTGCTCATTGTAGCAAGGCACAATGATGGATACTTTGGGCTGGTTGTCGATAGCTCACCTACACCTATACGCAGTCCTCTCGTCCAGTACCTTTTGCCGAGGAAATTCCATGCGGGCAGATTCTACCCCAATTGGACGATCTTTACATTTCTTCCTTCATTCAAATTTTAGCAGCTGGAGGATATCTTCAACAGCTGCTGAAAAAATCTTATCCATCACCTCCGGTGATGCCTGATAAGCACCACCAAATACACCATCCCCGTATGTCCGTCTTGTTCCTTTGGCACTTAAAATTCCCGGAACATGCGGTGGAACCTTCTCTCCAGGTGGCAGTTCACTCACCATTGTGAATGGAAAAGCCTCTAACCAGTTTGCATGAGCTGGTTTCAAGTTATTGTTTTCAGCGACTGTTTGCACACTGTGCGACTGCCACCAGGCGTACCAGCTAATTTGTAACTCTGGCAAAGCGTTGGCGACTTCATAAAGCCGCCCGCGCACCGGATCGTTGCCGCCATGCCCGTTGAGCACCACGATTCGCCGAAAGCCGTGTCCGTACAGTGAACGTACCAAATCTTCAACCACGTCCATCAATGTGGCTATGCGCAACGATATGGTCCCCGGATAAGCCAGGAAATAAGGAGAAGCACCAAAATTCAAGGACGGGGCGACCAACACACCGCTCTGCTGGCTAACAGCATCGGCCAGCGCCAGCGGGATTTTGGCATCCGTGAGCAGGCTGAGATAAGCGTGTTGCTCACAAGCACCTAGCACCAACATCACGCGATCATCATTTTCCAGATAAGATTCCACATCGAACCAGTTAAAATCTGAGAATCGCATATTTGCTCCTTATGGCTTAACTGACCGTTGATAAACGAATGAATGCAATTTTGTGTCCATGCCGTAGTATGGGCGATAATGACTGCGCGCTTGCACAGGCATCACGTGGAATAGTTCCAATTTTTTTGCGGTAGTCTCCAGGGTGTAGCTGCCCTTTCTATCTTTTAGAACCACCCAGGTATGGTCTCCCCAGTTGCCATTGCCGAGCAGCATTTTTCCCACCACAAATTCGGCTTCGACGCCCAAATCATGGCATTTGCGCCAGGCCCAAAGCGCGTGATCCTCACAATCGCCTTGGCGCGAAATTTCAAAATCCACAGGGTGCTGCCACATATCGGGGTGGGCGAATAACGCTTGGTCGTGGATAAATTTACAATCCAGCAACCACTCACAAATTTCAGGAATCGATTTCACTGAAACGGTGCTTTGACGTCCCAGATACCAATCAAATTGATGGAGTGATCCTACGCCAAAGCGTTGATATGCCACCGCAGCAGGCTTCTTTCGCCAGATTTGCTGTTGGGATGTATTTCTTTTCTCCCAAAACAGATACAGCCCAATCGGAAACCACACAGCGAACGCAAAAGCGGACAATGAAACCAAGATTTTAAGGATTGAAACAACCACCCAGCACCTCGAAAAAGAGGAAGATCGACGCCGGAATGCGCGTCGATCTTCCCATGCTTGTTGAAGGAAAACTAGACCACGATGTTGACTAATCTTCCAGGGATATAGATAATTTTTCGAGGTTCCCGGCCCTCTAGGAATTTCTGGGCGCCCTCGCAGGCCAGAGCCGCAGCTTTGGCTTCCTCTTCACTGACATTGGCAGGAACTTCCACGCGATCGCGTAGCTTGCCGTTGACTTGCACCGGCAGGGTGATGGTATCTTCTCTGGTAGCTTCCATATCCACTGCGGGCCAGGGCTGAGTATGGATGGAATAGGGCTTGCCATAAACTTCGACCCACAATTCTTCGGCCACATGGGGCGTAACAGGGGCCAGCATGTGCAGGTAGATATCGACAGCCTCATCCCAAGCGGGGGTGCCAAAAGCGCCTTGCTCGCGGGCCTGATACATGAAGTTTAGCAATTCCATCAGCGCTGAAACAATGGTGTTGAATTGAAAGTTTTCGAAGTCACGCGTGACACTTTGCAGGGTTTGGTGTACCTTGCGACGCAGATCGCGCTCGATATTAGCGGAAGGCTGCTTTTCCTCGGGGGTTTCTGTGAACAAGGCCCAAACCCGGCGCAGCCAGCGAGCCGGACCACCCACGCCCTGGCTATCCCAGGGACCGCCCAAATCCCAGCGGGCAAAGAACATCAGGTAGGCGCGCACAGTGTCGGCGCCGAATTCGGCGACTAAGGCATCAGGGGCCACCACGTTGCCGCGGCTTTTTGACATTTTTTCGCCATCTTCGCCCAGCACCATGCCCTGGTTGCGCAACTGCGCCATCGGCTCATGGCCTTCCATGATACCCATATCACGCCCAGCCTTGTGGAAGAAGCGGGTGTAGATCAGGTGCATGGTGGCATGCTCGATGCCGCCAGTGTAGGTATCGACGGGCATCCAGTAATCGTACTCTTTTTGGTCAAACATACCCTGATCGTAATGCGGGCTGAGATAACGCAGGTGATACCAGGATGAGCACATGAAGGTATCCATCGTATCGATTTCGCGGGTGGCGGGCTGGCCGCACGCCGGACAGGTGGTTTGGCTCCAGGTGGGGTGGAATTTTAGCGGGGATTCGCCCGTGGGACGCCACTCGATATCTTCGGGCAGGATCACCGGCAAATCCGATTCGGGCACCGGGTTCCAGCCGCAATCATCACACCAGACCATGGGGATGGGCGCTCCCCAGTAGCGCTGCCGCGAGATCAGCCAATCGCGCAGGCGGTAATTGACGGATTCTTCCCCAATTTTTTGGGTTTCTAACCAGTCAATCACGGCGGAGATGCCGGGGTTTTTGCGGCCCTTGGCATCGGTGACAGCCGTGCCGTTGAACTGGGCGCTGTTAATCATCAGGCCGGGGCCAATATAGGCTTCGGGCATCGTCGCACCATCGAAATTCTCACCTTCGGGCTGGATCACGGGGATGATCTCCAGGCCAAATTTGCGGGCGAAGGCGAAGTCGCGCTCATCGTGCGCGGGAACAGCCATGATCGCACCAGTGCCGTAGGTCATCATCACGTAATCGGCAATCCAAATCGGGATGCGCGCCTGGTTGACCGGGTTGATGGCATAGCCTCCGGCAAATACGCCGGTTTTTTCTTTGTCGGCGGATTCGCGCTCGATGTCGGATTGGCGGGCGGCCTGGTCTTTATAGTTTTCGACGGCCGGACGATTTTCATCGGTGATGATTTTATCCACCAGCGGGTGTTCGGGCGCCAGCACCATAAAGGTCGCACCCCACAAGGTATCGGGGCGAGTGGTAAAGATTTCCATCGGATCGCCGCCTTCGGTATGGAACACCACCGAAGCTCCCTCGGAGCGGCCAATCCAGTTGGTTTGCAGCAGGCGCACGCGCTCCGGCCAGTCGATGGTATCGAAATTGAGCAGTTCTTCGGCATATTTGGTCGTGGTGAAGAACCACTGATCCAGGTCTTTTTTGATTACCGGGGTCTCGCAACGCTCGCAGTGGCGATCTTCGCCCCAAACCTGTTCGCGGGCCAGGGTGGTATTGCAATTGGGGCAAAAATCTACCGGTGACATCTTGCGATAGGCCATGCC
>DOTA01000037.1 GCA_003513015.1 Chloroflexota bacterium | reverse complement strand
CAGGTCGGCATCATTGAACTTTACACCAGGGCTTTCCTCGCGGTCATCGAAGAGCACCTCCAACCCGGCGGCTTGCAAGTCAGCGTAGAGTTGTTCGGCAACGGCCTGAGTAGCGCCGTCATCCTTTTTGTGGGGCAGAGCTACTAGATGGACGTGATAGGGCGCTACCGTGATTGGCCAGATCAGCCCCCATTCATCATTGTGTTCCTCAGCCACGGAGGCCAGCAAGCGCCCGCTGCCAATGCCATAAGAACCCATGATGACCGGCTTCTCCACACCATCTTTGTCTTGAAAAGTCGCGCCCATCGCTTCGGAGTAGCGCGTGCCCAATTGGAAGATGTTGCCCACCTCCACGCCGCGCACGGTGCGCAGCTGTTGCCCGCATTCCGGGCAGCCATCGCCTTCTTGGGCGGCGGCGATGTCGGCGATGAGATCGGCCTTGTAATCGCGCTCGTAGTTGGTATTCAGCAGGTGATAGCCGGCTTCATTGGCCCCCGCCACCAGATTGGTGGATTCGGGGATCAGGTCATCCACGACGATGGTGAAATTCCCTTTAGCGAGGCCCACGGGCGAAGCATAACCCGGCACCGCGCCGATGGCGACGATCTCTTCTTCGGTGGCAGGGCGCAGTTCGGAAGCGCCGAGAGCGTTGGCGAGCTTGGTCTCGTTGAGTTCCAGATCGCCACGCAGGATGGCGAAGATGAATTTTTGGGAGGCGGATTCGCCTTCTTTAACGGTGGCAACCATGAACACGGCTTTGGCGGTCTGGGCCTCCTGAATACCGAGCAAAGCCGCAAGGTCGGCAATCGTTTTGGTATCGGGTGTGGTTACTTTTTTCAAATCTAGTAAAGCATCTTTGGGCAGGGCGATCTTGCGGAAGCGGGCCACCTGGCGGTTAGCGGAATAGCCGCAATCATCGCAGAGCAGCAGGGTATCTTCGCCGTAGGGGGTCAGGTACATGTATTCGTGGGCCAGCTTGCCGCCCATCATGCCGGTGTCGGATTTGACGGCGATGGCTGGCACGCCGCAACGGTGGAAAATATTGAAATAGGCCTGGTAGTGGTTGCGGTATTGGCGCTCGAGGCCGGCGAAATCGGCATCCAGAGAGTAGCTGTCTTTCATGGTGAACTCGCGCACCCGGATTAGCCCGGCGCGCGGGCGGGGATCGTCGCGCCATTTGGTTTGGATGTGGTAGATCAGCACGGGCAACTGGCGATACGAGTGGATTTCTTTGCGGGCCAGATCGGTGACGACTTCTTCGTGGGTCATGGCCAGCACCATGTCGCGCTGATTTTTGTCTTTGAAGCGCCCCATCTCGGAGCCGATCTGGTACCAGCGCCCGGTCTCTTGCCAAACTTCGGCCGGATGCACCACGGGCATGCTCATTTCTTGCCCGCCGATGGCGTTCATCTCCTCTCGCATGATGTTCTCGATTTTGGTGAGGGAGCGCTTGGCCAGCGGCATGGCGGTATAAATCCCCGCGGCCAATTGGCGGATGAATCCGGCCCGCACGAGCAGCTTGTGGCTGGGCATTTCGGCCTCGGCGGGGGCTTCGCGGAGAGTCTGGGAGAAGAGTTGGGACATTTTCATAGTGTGGCTCCATTATTTGTGATGTGCGATCTACGAACGGAATAAAAAAACCTCCCTCCGGCTTACAGTCCAGAGGGAGGTGCTTTGATGGCAGATCAGGTTTCCGCCAACCCCACAAGACCGAAAGCCAGGGGCTATCGGGTGCTAGGGACGGGGCTGGGTGGGCAAACTAAGTGTTTCATAACTTGGGGTATCTTACCAAAGGATCAAATCCTGTCAAGGCTGGATCAAAATAGGACACAGATATCACGGACGAACACGGAATCATATTAAAAATCCGTGTTTTCCGTGTAATCCGTGTCCAGATTTATTTCGGCTTATTGCTTTGTGCCGCCCGGTAGATTTCACGCAGCGCCGCACCACTTTCTTCGGCCAGTTTGCGGCAATCTTCGTATTCCGGGGCCGATTTGGTGCTTCCATCCGGCAGATGGGCGATTTTAACGCGCACGCTCCCGTAGGGAGTTTCCACCTCGCGGATTTCCCGTTTCAGGGCGTGCCGCCGCAGGATCATTTCTCGGATGCCGAGCGTGCTCGTCTCCAAAAATAGGATTTCCCTGGCTTTGGGCGCATCCTGCTCCCGGCAGAGCACGCTGATCTGCGTGGCTGGACGGCTTTTCTTCATTTGGATCGGTGTCAGGTACACATCCAACGCGCCCGCGGCGAAGAGTTTTTCTATTACATAACCGAAAATTTCTGGGTTCAGGTCGTCGATGTTGGTTTCCAACAACGTGAGCGTCTCGGTGTTGACCCCCGCAGTGGATTCCTGTTCCCCGATGAGCAGGCGTAGCACATTCGGTATCGGTAAGTCCCGACCGCCCGCGCCATAGCCCACGCTTTGCAGCGTCATCGCCGGGATGGGGCCAAAGCCGGCGACTAGCGAGGCCAGCAGCACCGCGCCGGTGGGCGTGACGGTTTCCTTCTCGATGGGGCTGCCCACAATGGGGACATCCTTGAGCAGCGCAAGTGTTGCCGGGGCGGGCAGCGGAATTTGCCCGTGTGCGCCTTTTACAAAGCCGCGCCCCAGCGGCACCGGCGAAGCGTAGATTTTCTCGATGCCGAGCATCTCCAGGCCGAGCAACGCCCCAACTACATCCACGATAGTATCCACCCCGCC
>DOTA01000431.1 GCA_003513015.1 Chloroflexota bacterium | reverse complement strand
TCGGTGCCCAGGTTCCAATTCAAATCGATATCACCGGTATTGCCAATCGTCAGGGTTTCAGTCTTTTGGCTTCCAGCGGCCACATTAATTTGAATCTCGGAAACATCCATCTCCAAGACAGCTTGGCAATACCGGTGATATCGATTTGAATTGGAACCTGGGCACCGAAGAAACCGCTTCGCCAGTGGTGCTCGACCTTCAAACCGAAGCCGCTCCTGCTATGGCGGATCTCCCCATGTGGGGCGAGGCTGGGAACTTCTCCGGCATCAGTTTTGCGCCTGTTGAAACGGCAGCAAAAGACGCGATCAACACCCCCAATCTCCAAAATGTTGCGCTTGTTTTGGATGATGGTAGTGGGGAAGAAGCCGTGGGGGCAGGAGGCAGCCAATTTATCTGGCTCAACCGCTTCACCCCGGCCGCCAATCAATATCCCTTTGTGCTGACGGAAGTGCAGGTGATGTTCACCACGATTTCCGGGGCAAAGGTAGGCGACGCGCTGGATATTTATATCTATGAAGATACCGATGGCGATNNGTCGTCAACCGGGATGAAATTCCGGGGGTGTATCCTGCCGCGATGGATACCAACTCGAACCATTTGCGCTCCTGGGTGGGGCTGTACGCCGCGGGTGCCCCGGCCGATCCCCCTGTTCTGCCGGCTGACACGAATTGGGGCCTGATCAGCAGCTTTGGGCTGCCGGGCAATTGGATGATCCGCGGCTATGGGCAGAATTGTGGTTCGGCCGATGCCATCCCTTGGTTGACGGTTTCACCTACGGAGGGAGCCGTTCCCGCGGGTGAGAGCGCCACCATAAATCTCAGTGTGGATGCCTCCGATCTGGAAAACGGCACCTATACCGGCCTGATCTGCCTGATGACCAACGCGAACAATCTAAATTCCGCCATCCTGCAAATTCCGATCACGCTTGAAGTGGCCGATCATTATATTTTCTTGCCCCTGATTACCAAATAGACTGTAGCAACCACCGGCGGAGTGCCCTCAATGGATATATTGCTTGATAAACCCACAACTTACCATATCCGCGTAAATGGCCATTTGGATGAACGCTGGTCGAAACGGTTGGGTGGCATGACTGTCACCCCTATCGAAATCAGCTCTCAAAAAATTGTCACTCAGTTGAGTGGTCAGGTTGCCGATCAGGCTGCTCTTTTTGGCGTGTTGCTGGCTCTATATGATATGCGCTTGCCGCTGCTCTCCGTGTTCTGCGAGGATGATCTTCCTTCGGGATACGAAACGCTAACCAGAAGCCACTGAGATTTAAACCTTTTCGTCCGGCGAGACCGGGTTAGGAGCGTGCCATTCAAACCAGCGATTGAATAATGTTCAACCAATCACTCTGTAAGCTCGAAAAAAATTAATCTAGCTCATCCAAAATAAGGAGAGAAATGATGCGAAAAAGAACTCTGATGCTCACAACCGCTTTTATGAGCGTTTTTGTAGCAATATTGCTGATCACAACCGGGATTGCTCTTGCTCAAGAGAAGACACCCGTGGAACCCAATAACTGGAGCAATTTAGCGGGTTCGGATCTTTGCGATCAATTGAATGATCCCGAAGCGTTGACTTCCATGGGCGGCGCAAGCGAACTCTGGCTGCGCCAGGCCTGCGGTCAAACTGCACAGGTTGATCGAGCACTGGTTAACCAAGCATTTGTGGCCCCACAGATTGTTCAAGCCTTGGGGCCGGATGTGCCCGTCAATGATCCCAGCCTGGATAGTGGCTTTGATAAAACCCAAAGCACCACCGCTGCGGCGATCAACGGTAACACAGGCACCATCTGCGCGGCCTATATTGATACCTATCACGGGTTTGCTGAATCGGCAGGCTTTGTGGGTTTCAGCCGTTCTATCGATAGCGGCGCCACCTTCAGCGATCAGGGTGGGATTGATGCTGCGGCCATCAACTATGGCAACCCCAGCCTGGTTTGGCGCGCAGCCGATGCCAATTTCTATCTGACCGCACTGTTAGGTGGCACAGACGGTATCGGTGTCTGGCGTTCAACCGATGACTGCGAAAATTTCGATTTCTACAGCTATGCCCATGCGGATGTTTTGGGGGGCTATGTGGATGATATGGAAATTTTAGCGGTTGATAACAACGTTGCCAGCCCCTATTACGGTCGTATGTATACCACCTGGAAAGGTGAAAATAACCGTATTCAACTCGCCTACTCCGATGATGGCCTCAGCTGGCTGAAGGGTGGCATTGTCCTGAGCAACGACACTACATATAACGTCACCTCACAAACTCCCTGGGTGGCCACTGCCCCCAATGGTGATGTGTATGTTTCCTGGGTCACCCTAAATGGCTCGATTTATAGCCTGCCCTTCACTTACGATATCGAATTTGTGCGCTCCAGCAATGGCGGCGATACCTTCCAAAGCCTCCCCATGCCCTTGACGGGCGCGCTGGCTCCGCATGATACGGTCAATAGTTCTTGTAAGGACTCCGATTGGGATCCCGCGGGCCTGCCTGGTTTGGCGGGCAATATCCGCTATTACCCGGCCCCGCCCCAAATCATCGTGGGCGATGATGGCGTGATCCACATGGTTTACTCCTACGATCCCGATGGCGCGGATACCGGTGATGTGGTCGATGTTTTTTACGTCCAATCGGCTGATAACGGCCAAACCTGGAGTCCTGAAATCCGCCTGAACGATGATGCGACCCTCACCGACCAGTTCTTCCCCACCATCAGCGTCAACGAAAACGGGCGCTTGGTAGCCACCTGGTACGACCGCCGTAACGACCCCACCAATAACTTCTTCTATGAAACCTACATGCGGGTTTCTTACGATAACGGTCTCACCTGGGAAGCCAGCGAAAAGGTCAGTGATGCCGCCTCGCCGGTAGTGGTCGATACTAATGCCGCCCTGTGCTATCACGGCTTCTACGATCAGCAGCTTCAAGATGCCGATAACGCCTACATCTTCTGGGCCGATGACCGCAACGGCGATGCCGATGTCTGGTTCGATAAGTATGCTTTCCCCGCTGATTTTGTTATCACGGCAGACCCCACCAGCCAGAATGTCTGCACCGTAGATAACGCTAGCTTTGATATTGATCTGGCTTCCGTGAGTGGATATGCAGACTCTGTGGCTTTGAGTGTGAGCGGCGTACCCATGGGGTATGCCTCCGCTTTTGGCACCACCCCGTTAACCCCACCCAACACCACCACCCTCGGTTTAACCAGCACCGGTAGCGCAGCAGCAGGCACTTACACACTGGATGTTACCGGCACCGGCCCCGGCGAGGTTCACACCACCTCGGTTGAACTGAACCTGTATGCAGCGGTTCCCGGCACGGTCACCCTCAACGCTCCCGCCGATGCAGCTACGGATGTTTCAGCCTCGCCGATGTTCACCTGGACCGCGGATGCCGATGCGAACTCGTACACCCTCGAAATCGCAACGGATTCCGGGTTTGTGAGCATCGTCCATAGCGAGACCACCGAAGAAACCAGTCTGGTGCCCTCCGCTTATCTCAATCCCGGCACCCCATACTGGTGGCGCGTCACCGCCAATAATGCTTGCGGCGCGGGCACANNGCCGATCTGGCCCTTTACGATACGGTCATCTGGTACACCGGCAGCGGTTACAACGGCCCGGATACCGCCGCGAAAGGCGCTTTGTCCAACTGGCTGCAACAGGGTAACTGTTTGGCTATCTCTAGCCAGGGCATGCTCAGCACGATTGACGCTTTCAGCAGCCAATACCTGGGCCTGCGCGGCTACAATAACCCTTACCCGGCCTATACCAGCGTTTCTGGCGACTGGGTGGTCTTTGGCGGGTTAGGCGCTTATGATGTGTTCCCACCTTTCTATGCCAGCCCCAAGTCCCTTTTCCTGAATGGTCTGTCTCATGGTGCGTTTGTCACGCCCGAAGGCTATCAGGCTGGTGCAATGGTTTACACCAATGAGATTAAAACCACCTATTGGGGCTTCC
>DOTA01000507.1 GCA_003513015.1 Chloroflexota bacterium | reverse complement strand
GATCTAAGGTGTGGGGCTAGGCGTGCGCGAGGGCGTGATGGTGTTGGTGATGGTCGCGGTGGGCGTTGGCGTCAACGTATAAGTGGAAGTGGCCGTAGGTGTCGGCGTGCGGGAAGGCGTGATGGTGGGTGAGGGGGTAAAAGTTTTCGTGGGCGATGGGGTCACGGTGAAGGTGCGCGTGGGTGTGGGAGTTTTAGATGGTATCGGCGTCAGGGTAAAGGTTGAGGTTGGGGTTGCGGTTGCCAGGTAGCTGTTGGCTTTCACAATCCAAATTCTGGGGGCTGCCCCCGGTTTGAGTTGAATAAGCAGTGTGAAATCTTCTTTTGCCCGGTTGGGCAGGTTGAGCGCATCGTAAACCAGGGCACGGTTGTAATAGACCAGCGCCAGTTGTTGATCTGATTTGGCTAACCCTTCGGCAACATCGAAGTGCGTGAGTGATTCTTGCAAGCGGCTATCGCCGACCAATGCCAGGGCATAACTATAATTGGCCTCAAAGGATTTGGGGGATAAACGGCGTGCCGTATAGAGATCGTTCAATGCATTTTGGGTTTCGCCCATGTCCAGGTAGGTCAACCCCCGGTAGAGGAATGCTTCGTAGAGTTGATTATCTAACTCGACAGCCTTATCCAGGCTTTCGATGGCAGCTTCATAATCTT
Source organism: Chloroflexota bacterium (assembly GCA_003513015.1). Classification (GTDB taxonomy): domain Bacteria; phylum Chloroflexota; class Anaerolineae; order Anaerolineales; family UBA11858; genus UBA11858. The sequence continues at coordinate 7,048 of DOTA01000507.1, read as the reverse complement.
CGACTCCGTGGTAAGCCCAGCCTAACAAAGCCCAGTGCAGCGGATTTTCATCCTCGTAGCGCCCGTAAAATGTTAACACTTCCAGGGCTTCTTCGGGCATATCGTTCGCCAGATAGGCCTGCCCTAAAACCAGATAACTTTCAAGGATGGTGATATCCATTTCGTTGGCAAGCATGGCATCTTCGAGCGCCCCTGCGGGGTCACCCAAGGCCAGCCTTAACTGTGCGCGCAACAGGTAGAAGTGAGGGTCGTGGGCCAGAGAGGTTTCACCCTGGTTCATAATCTCCAGTACGGTCTCAGCATCTTCGCCTTTTGCATATTGATACTCGGCCAATGCCAGATAAGCCTCACCAAAAGCGGGATCGTATTCAATCGCTGCTTCGAGATCGCTCAAAACGTTCGTTTTCGGGTTAAGTGCCAATCGCGCTCGGGCGCGTGCCAGATAGGCAGGCGCAAATTCGGGATCAACTTCTAAGGCTTGTTCGTAGGCCGTGATGGCCTGATCGTATTCTTCGAGCAGCCGGTGGGCCTCACCCACATGGTAATAGGTATCGGGCGAATCGGATTCTTGCCGTTGGGCCTGGAGCATAAAATCGAGCATGCTCTGAAAATCGCCGCGCTCGTAAGCTCGCATGGCAGAGCGATAAGCCTCCGAAAGCGGGTGCGGCGTGTTGACATACACTGGCACCGGCGTATAAGTGGCCTCCAGGAGCATCCATAACGGCACGGCCGTTGCCGGTGTGGGTGTGGGGGTTCTCACCAGAGGGGTAGGCGTTTCAGTTTGAGTGGGGGTAGGCGTCCAGGCTACCGGTGTGATCGTCAGACGCGGGCCAAAAATGGTGCCTTTTGGCGCAAAAATCCCCAATAAAACCAAGCCAACCACCAATATTCCTGCCCCCGCGAAAGAAACCACGCGCACCACCGGATTCGCCATTACTTTGCGGAAACCGGTTAGCTCCTCGCCCTCGTCTATTTCAACTTCCCATTTGCGACGGATGGGCAAGGCAGGCTGAAGACTTTCATCTGGCGCTAAAGCCCCCAAAAGCACCAAACCTTGACGTGCGGCCAGATTTTCCGGGTCCGCGCGCAAAACGGATTGAAGGCAATAAATTCGCTCTTTCGACGAGTCCACCACCGAACTCATCAACAGCCAATAATCAATATTGTCTTTCTCCGTTTTCAACAAACGCGTCAGCAAATCACGAGCGCGCTCTCGTTGGCCCTGCTTTGCTGCTTCTTGCGCTTCTTCGAACATGGTTAAATCAGCCATTTTTCCTCAAGTTGTAGTCTAGCACAGGCCTGCCTAACCTGCAAGGTGAGGGTATAATCCCGCTTATGCCCTGCAAAGATTACCGATCCACAGGTTGGATAACCTATTTTATCTTATTTGGAATCTTCTGGTTAGGGACTGTGGGATGTAACCCGACAGATTTGACCGCAACTCCCATCCCGACATCGGAGAGGCTTCTCACCCCCTATATCACCGCCACTTTCGGCCCTACCCCCCATTTAGAACCCGCATCCCAAGGTGTGACCCCCACCGTCACAGAAATTCCACTGCCCACGGCCACAGCGGTGATCTACGCCGTGGTTGCCAACGATACCCTCACCGGTATTGCCTCGCGCTATTCCGTGCCACTCGAAGATCTGATCGCGGCCAACCCTGGGTTGGATCCCAACTTTCTGACCATCGGCATGACTCTCACCATCCCCTTGGAGGGCGTGGTAGTTTCAGCTTTGCCCACGGCAACGCCTCTCCCTCTCGAAATCCAAGCGCCGATCTGTTATTCCCTTGCTGACGGCAACCTCCAATGTCTGGCTGTAATCGAGAACACCCTACCCGATGCGGTTGAAAATGTCACCGCGCAAATCTCATTGCAAGCGCCTAATGGAGAAATTCTTGCCACGAAAGTTGCCACCTCTCCACTGAACATTCTCCCCGTGGGAAAAAAGGCTGCGCTATCTGCCACCTTTGATGGACTGGCAGCCCAAAGTTATCGCCCTTTGGCGAGTTTGCTGACCGTTATTCCGGTTGCCCAGGATGATCAGCGCTACCTGCGAACGGAACTTCGCTCGTCAGCGCCAGTCATCTCCCCGGATGGTTTACAAGCCCAGGTGCAGGGATCTGTTGCCCTGCTTGCCGAACAACCCGGCGCTGCCACGGTTTGGATCGCGGTCTTCGCCTATGATGAAGATGAAAATATCATTGGCTTCCGCAAATGGGTTGCCAGCGATGTTTTGCTCGCTGGGGAACAAATCGATTTTGAGATGCAGGTCTACTCTTTAGGGCCGCCCATCACTCACCTGGAGTTGCTAGCAGAGGCTCGCCCGTAGTTTCTGGTATTTCCCCCCAAATCAAATATTCCCCCTCGACACAATCCACCGATTCTTCCACTTCTTCTGCACAAATTTTAAATTTAATAGGTGTGCCTTTGTCCGCCTTAGAGCAATTCACTTCGAGGCCGGTTGTCCCATCATCTTTGGTAGGTTGAAAAAGCTGCGTCTGTTGACAGCTATCCGGGTAAGCGACCGTCAGGGATAGAACGATTTTGCTCAGAGGGATGCCTTTTTTAAGTGCCAAAACGGAAATTTCTTGCTCTTTGCCCGATGGAACAACCGGGGAAATTTTCTGAATTGTAAGGGTGATTCCGGTAAACGGGTCAACACCGTCTTTGGGGATATATTCGCGGGCAATCACTTGTTTATACTTCCGGCCCAAGGCCATGGGGTGAATTTTCTGGTCTTCGCTTTCATCGGGGCGGTAATCCAGGCAGAGGTTTTCAAAACACTGGCGGTAAAGCCCCTCGTTGATTTTTACAAACTTATTGATGGGATGTCCGATAAAGAGATAGCCATAATACTGCCGGATGTACTCATCCAAATTATTCGGAACGTAAAAACCCAAATCGCCCTCACTGGCAATAAAGACACCTTCTTCTTCTGACGTGTTTACTTGGGGCGTTTCCGCGGGGATCTCCAATAGTTCGGGCAAAGGGCGCAAAGCGATTCCACCAGGGCTGGCATAGTCGCGATAAATCACCACATTTTCGTAGATCCGTTCTTCCAGGCCATCACTGCCCACATAAATTTCAGAGAGTGGGTCGCCCGTAAAAATGGGATTTAGACGTTCCGGGGTGCTGGCGATGCCAGCTTCGTTTGCCGAAATTGAACCGATCGAACTTTCTTTGGGTGCGTGATACCCACAAGCCTGTGCGCACTTCCAGGCCCCGTAATCAAGCAAGTGAACAACCCCAGGCGGATCGCTTGCCATCTGATAAAACCCCACATTCTCAAAATATTGCACAATCCGTTTGTGGTCCATGTCAACAATTACATCACTTAATACCCGCCCAGTGGACAGGATACCACCAAGCTCCATGTGTAAAGGCTCAAAAGCAGCGTAAATATCATAGTGGTTTGGATATTTCAAATGCTCAGCAATTTTTAGAATTTCATTCCCAATAGGGGCAAGGTAAAACTGATTTATTTCGGGATCGTAAACCATCGAAACTTTGCTGGTGAATTGGAACTTCCGGCCGTTCTTCTCATAGATTTGAGAGATTGCCGGCCCCAAAATTTCTTCTCCCCCAAGGCTCTGGTATTTTTCCTGAAAGATAGCGTCAACCGTGATCGGGTTATCTTCCAATAGTTCTTGACAACTCACCAAACCCAGAAAAATGATCAAAAGTATTCCGTACCGAAAAAACTTTGGCATAACCCTCAACTTATCAAAGTATGGATGGAAGGCTCCCAGTGAGAACTGTGTCTCTCGTATTCTCTAATAACCACCTGAATGCCAGCGTTACCGAAAGGCAGTGAATATCCGTTTTAGATTGATACTGTCAGCCGACAGTAGAGTTTCCGCCTTGAAAAAGCGCGCCGCTAACAGCACCATCAAATAGGTAGTGATGATTAATCCAACCAGACTGAGCAAAATTTGCCAGGAAGGCACCTCGGTGGCTGTCATGCGCGTCATCATCGAAATCGAAGTTAGCGGGAACATGCTCATAAATGTCGCGGCTGGCCCATTGGGTGATTCCGTAAAAGCTATATTGAACCAGATGGGCAGCAAAAGCGGCAAAATCACGATAAAAGTGAACTGCCCACCCTCGCGGGCGTTGGGTGCCAGGGCACCGAGTGCTCCCAGCAGGGAGGCATATAAGAAATAACCGAAGATAAAAAACAGCAAACCCCACCCAATGAATCCGGGGGGCAGANNCCGCCATACCGGTCAACTCTTCGCTGCGGCTCAAGCTGTAGATTGCTCCGCTCATCCAAATGCTCATTTGCAGCAAAGCCACAATCCCCAATCCGATCACCTTGCCAAGCATAAGTTCGCGTGGTTGAAGGCTGAGCAGTAATATTTCAGCCGTACGGTTTTCTTTTTCGCGCGAAACACTCGAAAGCATAAAACCACTGCTGCTAGTGATAGTGAAGAAGAAAATAAACAGTGTGGCAAAGGGCACAATGAACGTGAGCGGGTTTTTAGGATCCAAACCGCTGGCGGGCGTTAGTTGATGATATTGGATGTTCGGTGTGGGGTTATGCAACAACTCTCCGTAGGGGGTGTTTTCGAGCAAGTTGGCACTGAGTACTTCCTCGAAAATTTCGGCGTTGCTCGTGGAGCGCAAGGGCTGGTAATCCCGATCCACCAGCACATATTCGCCGGTCTCCAAAAAATTTGAGGACAGCAGATAAAACTGACGAATTTTGCCCTCCCGCAGAGCGTTTTCGGCTGCCGTTTTATTGGGGTACGCTTCGAAGAAATCTGCCGGAATCCAGGGCGGGATTTCGTGAATGATCCCGGCTTCATCTACATATCCCACGGCACTATCCAATTGGGATTGCAACTCAATGGAGGAAGCCTCGGCCTCGGCTCCTTCGAGCGCTTTCTGCCCAATCAATTGCGTTCCCAACGAAAGCAATAGCACAAAGGCCGGGAAGAGAAAAGTCAGCAGCCAGAATGAACGCTTTTGCAGCGTAGTAACGATTTCGTATTTAATGACAAGGAGCGTATTGCGCATAGGTTTTAAATCTTATCCTGTTCAGTGCGGAGCGCGCCGAGCGCGGCCCTAAAGGTGATCCGTTGCCCGTAGCGCAGCATCCCCAGACGGAAAAGGCGCACTGCCATCCAAATGACCGCCAACGCCGCCAGCGAACAAACCAGCCAACTCAGGGCAATTTGCCACCCAGGTATGGTGGTAAAACCCCAACGCATGATGATGGTCATCAATGAAGTTGTCGGCCAAAAACTCAAAAAGATCAGCAAAGGATGATTCGGAGCCGCAAAAGCCAGGGCGGCAAAAAAAATGGGAAAAGTGAAGAGCAGATTGAATACCCCGGAAATTTGCTGGCCTTCTTGCAATTCGGTCACCACTGAACCGATGCAAATCATCAATCCGGCCACAATTGCATAAGAGGGAATAAAGAAGATGGCGAAAATGCCGAGCACATCCCAGGGGAGTTTTACATTCTCAAGGTCTGTAAAAAAGTTACTCGCTACCACCCAGGCCAGGGCGATGCTGGCGATCCAAATCACCAATTGCGTCAACCCTACCGCCACCAATGCCAGCGATTTCCCGCCAATCAGTTGCGCTGGCGAAATGGAGGTAACCATGATTTCCATGGTACGGTTTTCCTTTTCGTCTGTGACCACCTGGAGGAAATAGCCCGAAGCGCCCATGATAGCGAACAAAAAAAACATGGCAATTATCAGGGGTAGCATCACCGAGAAAATCCCACCGCCGTCATTTTGAAATTCGCGCCCCTCATCCAGTGAACGCACGGTGAGGGAGGTGCCCTCCATAACGCGGGTCTGGAAAGCCGTTGGCGCGCTGGGGAGAATATTGGAGCGGATAAAATCGTCAAAATCATCTAGAGCGGTGCTGTCGGGGCTGTCTTCTAAAAAATACAGGTCAACATACAGGGATTCGAGGTAATCCTGCGGGAGGAGATAATATGCCTGAATATCTCCGGTGTGCAGGGCGAGATCGGCACTGTCTTCATCGGGGTAAGCGATAAATTCAACCACGTAATCGTTACCTTCCGGCATGCTGGCGGCCGCCAGAGCACCGCTGTGATCGACATAGCCGATGGGGCGTTTATCCAGCGAAAACCAGACGATGAGAATGGTCATCCCTACCATCACGGCGATCATCACCGGGACCACCATCGTCCCTAAAATGAAGGAACGTTTAAAGGTGCGGTTGCGGTATTCTTGTTTGGCAACCAGCCAAAATTTATGCATTGATGCCCCCCATTGGTTTGTTGCCCTGAACTACACTGACGAATATATCATCTAGGGAGGGTTCGGCGATTTCGAAGCGCTCGATGTTTAGGGCCTTGTTGGCCGCCAGGGCCTGGAAGATTTCCTGAGGGTTTGTATCAGCCTCCAGGGTCAGGTGCCAACCACCATTTTCAGTGCGGGTTTCCAGTACGCCTGGAAGCGTGGAAAAATCTCCCTGGCCGCGAATCACCACTGCGTGGCCAGAAAAATCCCGTTTGATCTGATTCACATCCCCATACAGCACCGATTTCCCCTGGTCGATGAGCACAATCCGGCTGCAAAGGGCTTCTACCTGGTGCATTTGGTGGGTGGACATGATGATGGTTTTGCCCGCTTCCCGCTGCTCGAGGATGATTTGCTTGACCAGGCGGGTATTGACCGGGTCTAGCCCGGAAAAGGGTTCATCCACGATGATGAGATCGGGTTCGTGGATCAGCGTAGCGATAAATTGGGCTTTTTGCTGCATCCCCCGGCTGAGATCTTGAATTTTTTTCTGACGATGATCGTAAAGATCAAAACGGTCGAGCCAGGTTTTCAGGCGGGCGCGGGCGGTTTTTTCTTCAAGCCCTTTGAGGGTTGCCAGGTAAACCAGGGTGGGTTCCAGCTTCATATCTTTATAGAGGCCGCGCTCTTCGGGCAAATAACCGATGCGGTTCTTCTTGCCTTCATTGAGTTCGCCGCCAAACACGCTGACCTCCCCGCTATTGGCCTTGAAGATGTCGAGCATAATGCGAATGCTGGTGGTTTTGCCGGCTCCGTTTG
>DOTA01000485.1 GCA_003513015.1 Chloroflexota bacterium | reverse complement strand
CCGACCACGGTGTGCATTTCATCCACGAAGAGCAGAATTTCGCCGTTGGATTCGGTAATTTCCTTGAGCACGGCTTTGAGGCGTTCCTCGAATTCACCGCGGTATTTGGCCCCAGCGACCAGCGCGCCCATATCGAGCTGCACCAGGCGCTTGCGCTTGAGGCCCTCAGGCACATCACCATTGACGATGCGCTGCGCCAGCCCTTCGGCGATGGCGGTTTTACCCACGCCGGGGTCGCCGATCAAGGCCGGGTTGTTCTTGGTGCGCCGCGAGAGAATTTGAATCACACGGCGGATTTCTTCGTCGCGGCCAATCACGGGGTCGAGTTTGCCGCGGCGGGCCATATCGGTGAGATCGCGGCCATATTTACCGAGGGCATCGTAGGTATCTTCTGGGTTGGCGGTGGTGACGCGCTGCGAGCCGCGCACTTCGGTGAGGGCCTTCAGGATGGCATCTTTGGTGATCCCGTACCCGGAGAGGCGCTTGCCTTCGGGGGATTCCGTTAAACCCAGCAAAATATGCTCGGTGGAGACGAAATCATCTTTCATGCCTTTGGCGAATTTTTCGGCGGCGTTAAGGGTATCCGCCGCGGGACGCGATAAACTAACCTGGGTGCTGCCACCATAAACCTTGGGGCGTCCCTCCAGTTCGGTTTGCAGTTCATCGCGCAGGGCCAGGGCACTCCCGGCCACTTTGGTCACAATCGCGGGGGCCACGCCATCTTCCTGCTGCAATAGGGCCAATAAAAGGTGCGCCGGTTCGATGGTCTGATGGTTGAATTCTTCGGCCAGGCGTTGCGCGCCCAGCAAAGCTTCTTGGGATTTTTGGGTGTATTTTTCGAGGTTCATCGGTTACTCCAGGGCATCACGCGAAGCCGAGAAGTTCGCTAAGGGTTGATAAAAACTTTGCGTATCTGCGTCTTTGCGTGAGAAATATAGTTTTCCACTGAAAATTATAGGCGCTGAATGTATGCGTTTGGTCAGATTTTCGTTAAAGCAAAGTTGGAATCGCCCTTGACATCTACTTCAATTGCGTTTATAAACCCACCCAATGATGATCCAGTTTGTCTATACAACCACCGAGGCTAAGGCTAAGTGCCGGCCCACCTCCGTTTCTCCTATGGATCGGGGTTGTGGGCTGNNCGCCTCAACGATGGGGAGAATTTCTTCGACATCACCCAAAAACCGGCCGAAGTCGATATCGTGCTGGAACGCTCGGTTTCGTATTCGCGCGGGTTATATCTCTCACGCATCTTTGAAGCCAACGGCATCCCGGTGCTGAATCCGTCGCATGTGGCCGAGCGCTGTGGCGATAAATACGTCACCAGCCAACTGCTGGCCCAAAGTGGGATTCCCACGCCGCGGGTGTTGATGGCTTTTGAGCCGGAAGCCGCTTTGCAGGCGATTGAAGCGCTGGGCTATCCCTGCGTGCTCAAACCCGTGATCGGCTCTTGGGGACGGCTGCTGGCCAAAATTGAGAATCCCAGCATGGCCCAGGCCATCATTGAGCATAAAACCAGCCTGGGAGTCAACCACCAGATTTTCTACATCCAGGAATATATCGAAAAACCGGGGCGCGACATCCGTACTTTCGTGATCGGCGAGGAAGCAATCTGCGCCATTTACCGCACCTCCGAGAATTGGATCACCAACACGGCACGCGGCGGGCAGGCCAGCAACTGCCCGATCACGCCCGAAATCGCTGATTTATGCCAGCGTACCGCCCAGATCATCGGCCCGGGACTGCTGGCGATTGATTTATTGGAAACACCCCAGGGCTTGAGCATCATCGAGGTCAATCACACCATGGAATTCCGCAACAGCATCCACACCACCGGGGTCAACATTCCGCAGCGCATGGTTGATTACCTACTCGCGTCACGAAACCAGCCATCACAACCTACGAATTTTTCGAATCTCAAATCAATCTCGTTAAATTCATTGACACATCCCCAACCCGCTGGTAAACTCCCGCCCAATGTTTACCCAGATGTGCAACGCCCCTCGCTCTCGTCGTAGCCAACCGCTCTCCCACCGGGAAGGTCGGGCGTTTTTATTTGGGTAACACCTGAATAACCGCTCTTCGAATGTCACAGCCCTCCTTCCCCAGGAGGGCTTTTTTATTATTTTTTGTTAACCGCAGAGAACGCTGAAAGCACAGAGAGAAAATTATATAAAAACTCAGCGAACTCCGCGTACTCGGCGGTAAAACCAAATTTGGAGGCTTGTTTATGAACCCTACCCCTGTAAAGAAAGTTGTCCTGGCCTATTCCGGCGGGCTGGATACCTCCGTGATTGTGCCGTGGCTCAAAGAAAACTACGGTTGCGAGGTGGTCTGCTTCACCGCCGATGTCGGGCAGGCCGAAGAACTCGACGGCCTGGAAGATAAGGCCCTCAAGAGTGGCGCCAGCCAACTGGTGATCCACGATATGAAAGAAGAATTCGCCGCCGATTACCTTTTCCCCCTCATGCGGTCGGGCGCGGTGTACGAGCGTAAATATTTGCTCGGTACCTCCATTGCCCGGCCGCTGATCGCCAAACACATGGTC
>DOTA01000381.1 GCA_003513015.1 Chloroflexota bacterium | reverse complement strand
GCGTTCGCTGGTGAGGTGTAATTGGAGCTTGGTACCCGCCGTGGCCTTCACCTTCCATTCCTGGCGGGCGCGGTTATCGGTGGGGGTGGCTAGCATGAAGGTTTGGCCCAGCTTGTTGCTGCGGCCTTCGAGATGGCCGAGGTTTTCTTTGGCGCGGCCGTTGACGATTTCCGCGCCCTCGGGTATTTCGAGTTCAGCGCGCAGCGGGCGCATCGTCCCGCGCTTTTTACCCTGGTTGCTGGTGTAGGTGGGGAAGAAACCGTCATTGTCGACCACCAGGTTGATCGTGTAGGTTCCCTCGCTGACCTTTTCGACATCCAGCGTGTGAATTTCCAGGTGCGGCAGCATTTTGCCCAGCGCCAGGGCAAAGGGCACATTGCGCTCGGATTCTTCACCCATCAAATGGTGCGGCGGGTTGCGCCAGGTGTACATATTGTTCCAGCCGCCGATCTCCACTTTGCCCAATTGGGGATGCTCGTATTCGTACCAATTCACATAAGCGCTTTCGCCCACGTTTTCATCGGCCCATTGCAGGATTTTGAGATCATCTTCATGGGGATGGTCACGCATCCACTCGATAAATTTGCGATCTGTGATCCCGGCGCGCCCCACGATATCCCATTGCTCCACGGTGAAGGCGAAAATCCCCAGGTGATTGAACAGCCAATCATCGAAGACGCCCGAAATCACCTCCTTGGGGTGATAGCGAAAATCATGGTACACACTCACGTTGGGATATCCTGTTAAAGCGGTGCCGCGCTTGCCGATGGCCTTGTAAGTCCACAGGTCGGTGGCATCCAGTTCATCATCGGAATGTGTGCTGGGCGGGCGCAGAATCACGCCGCTGTAGGTATGGTAAGCGATCCCGGTATTGATATTGGGATGGCTGGTGATGAAATCGATTAATGCTTTGGTCTCCGATTCAGAACCGGGGTACGGCCCGGCCCCGCGTTGATCGGATTCGGGTTTCCACTCCACCGGGAAGTTGCGGTTGAAATCCAGCCCGCGCAAGGAGCGCGCCACTTTGATCTGGTAGCCGTCGTAATCTTCCAGATAACCCTCGGGCAGCAGGCGATAGTATTGCCCGCCCTGCTCATCGGGAGCGCGCCTGTCCATCAGGCGCGGGTCAAGTTCGCTGACCTTCCAGTCGCCGTTGGGGTCAGGGATACGCATCGTCAGGATGCGGCCATCTTGGTCGATATCCTGGCCGTGGATGCCCTCGGCCTTATCATCCCAGGGGTAGGGGCGCACGCCCGAGCGCACGTACTGCGGGATGTCGGCCATCGCCAGCGCCGCGCCATCGGGGTTGACGCGCGGCACCACGTAATACACGCTGTTGTCCACCAGACGGGTAATCTGTTCGTCTTTGCCGTACTCGTTCAGCAGGGTGTAGATCAGCCGCATCGAGGTGGTCGTCCCGGCAATTTCGGTGGCGTGGATGTTGGCGTCAATCCAAACGGCGGGCTTTTCGGTGTCGGGACCGGTTTTCTGGTTCGTAACCTTCAATAGCCAGAGCGAGCGTCCCTCGTGGGACTGGCCGATCACCTCCACGCGGATTAAATCCGGGTGAGCGGTGATCCACTCGTTGAGGGTATCTTCTAATTCTTGATTGGTGAAATAGCGATTGAAATCCATGGGATGTTTTCCTTTGATGCTTGACATTCAGCCGCCCCTTCGACTGCCAACCGGCGGCGTACTGAGCCTGTCGAAGTGCGCTGCCGGTTGGCGCTCAGGGTGCTGTAGAAGATTTGTTACCAGGCGTAAGCCATGGGCGCTTCACCGCCGGGGCCGGGGAAGATCGCATCCAGCTTTTGGAGTGTTTCCGCGTCCAAATTGATGGAGGCGGCCCGCACGGCGCTTTCGAGTTGCTCGAGGGTGCGCGGCCCGATGATGGGTGCGGTGACGATGGGGTTGTGCAGCAGCCAGGCCAGCGCCACCTCGCCGGGAGGGTGTCCAATTTCGCGGCAGAGATTTTCGTATTTTTCGAGTTTGTCGCGGTTCTTCTCCACCTGCTTGACAAAATCTTCGCCTGTGCGGCGGCCGGTGTTGTATTTTTCGAGCGCGCCGCCCAGCAGCCCGCCATCCAGGGGACTCCAGGGGATCAGGCCCAGCCCATAGTGGCGGCAAGCGGGGATCACTTCGAGTTCGAGCATGCGGTTGTTGAGGTGGTAGATGCTCTGCTCGCTGACCAGACCCATCAGCCCGCGTTTGGAGGCTTCCTGGCAGGCGGTGGCGATATCCCACCCGGCGAAGTTGCTCGAACCGACATAAACCACCTTGCCCTGTTTGACCAGGGCGTCAAAGGCCTGCCAGGTTTCATCCCAGGGGCAATCGTGGTCGATGTGGTGCATTTGGTACAGGTCGATCCACTCGGTTTGCAGGCGCTTCAAGCTGCCCTCAGCGTGCTTGCGGATTTTGTAGGCCGAGAGGCTGCGCTCATCAGTATTGACCTCGCGCAGGTTCTCTTCGCGTTTGACCGGGTTGAAAACCTTGGTGGCCAAAACCACCGCATCGCGGCGTCCGCCACCCTGGGCGAACCAGCGTCCCAAGATCAGTTCGGTATCGCCCTGTTGCCCGCCCCAGCCGTACACATCGGCCGTGTCGAAGAAGTTGATGCCGAGTTCCAGGGCGCGATCCATGATGGCGAAACTCTCTTCTTCACTGGTGTGCCAGCCGAAGTTCATGGTGCCCAGGCAGATGTTGCTGACCAGCACGCCGTGCTTGCCAAGTCGTTTGTTTTGAATAGACATGTGTTGCTCCTTGATAAATAGAATCTAATACGATTGGTTATGGGCAGTATAGCATAAAACCCGCCCCACTCGGCCTGCGGCTACCTTCCCCAAACTCAATTCAACTAAACAAATCTCTCCCAACCCACTCCCGCGGGGGATCGATGCTCAGCCAGCCGCAGATGGTGGGGGCGATGTCGAGGATCGAGACCTCCCCTGGGATGGGTGCACCCGCGGGGATGCCCTCCCCGCGCAAAATCAGGGGGATGAGCAGATCCTCGGGGAGTTCCGTCCCGTGGGTTTGGAGATGCCCGCCATGATCCGCCGTAACCACAATCAGGGAGTCATCCGGCATCAACTCCACCAGGCGATCGATGCAGCGGTCGGCGTTGGCAATCGCCTCGATATATTGGGGTGACATCCACCCATGATCATGCCCGGCGATGTCGGCGTAGCCCAGGTACACGAAAGTAAATGTAACTGGGTTTTTGTGTAGCCAACTGATTGCCAGATCGGTCAGTAAAGTATCCGATTCGGGAGCGAAACACTCCCGCAAAAAGAAAGCCGCCTCCAGCGATCCGGGGCGGGAGAGATCGCGTAACTCTTCCCAATTGTAAAACGATGCAGCGGCCCCACGGGCTTGTTGAATTGTTTCGATCAACCCCGGAACAGGACGGGCGGGGGGCGTCCAGAGATTGGTGGTGATACCGTGCCGTTCCGGGGGCACGCCTAGAAATAGAGAAGTAATACACGGCAAACTGACCGAAGGCATCANNGGTTTCGGCATGTTGCAGCCCATCCGGGCGCATGCCATCGACCAGAACTAAGAGAACGTGATTGGTTATATCCATGTTGACCTCATCAATGCAAAAAACAAATGAACACGAAGGACACAAAGTTCACAAAAAGAGCGCTTGAGGGGTTTGTCTTTGTGTCTCTTCGTGTCCTTTGCGTTTCAAGATTTTCATTACGAAATCCCCACCAATACCAACCCACCAAAAACCAGGGCGATGCCCGCGATTTTAGGCGGGGTGGTCGGTTCCTTTAGTACGATAAAACCCAACAGTGCTGCCAGCGGAATGCTGAGTTGCCGAAACGCTACAATATAACTGATATTGCTGGCGAAGTTCATCGCCAGCAGCACCAGCCCGTAGGTGACGGTGATCAAAATACCAGCCAGGGCGGCTTTACTGCGCCCGTTGTTCCAGGTGATTTGCAGGCGTGCCCGTTCAGATGGGAGAGTCAGGGTGTAGATTGCCAACATCAGGGTGGTGGCTTTTGTTTCCAGGGCGAGAAACAGCAGCGTGAAGATTGTATTTTCGTTACTAGCGGACGATAGGCCCCGCAAAATTGTTAAAGCCTGATTATCGATTAAAGTGTAACCAACCGTGCCAAAGGCAGCCAGCAAGGCTAAAGGGATCATGGGGTTCAGATAAGCCCGCCAATGCAACTCATGAAAATTCGGTAACGGCAGAACCAGACAGCCGATCACCACCAGCGTGATGCCCGCAACCCCACCGCGGCTGAGCGGATCGCCGATGCTCAATAAGGCGCTCAGTGCGGCCACGAAAACCACCGGCAGCGCCCGCACGAACGGGTATGCCAGTGAAATATCCCCGCGGCGGTAGGCCCCAGCCAGCCCCACGTAATAGACCGTCTGGAAAATCCCCGTGATGGTCAGGAGCACCCATAGGGCCGGAGGAAGA
>DOTA01000318.1:1647-8643 GCA_003513015.1 Chloroflexota bacterium | reverse complement strand
GGCGCCTGGGATAACGCCAAGAAATACATCGAAGACGAACCCAGAGACCCGGCCAATAACACCGGCAAAGGCTCCGAGCGCCACAAATCTGGCGTGGTCGGCGATACCATCGGCGACCCCCTCAAGGATACGGCTGGCCCGGCGCTCAACCCCATGATCAAAGTTGTCAACATGGTCTCTCTGTTGGCCGCGCCTGTGCTGGTCAAATACCAGGGGAATACCTGGGCCGTTTGGGGCGTTGCTCTGCTCTTGTTAGCCTCGGTAATCTGGAGCATCCGCACCAGCAAGAAACCCGCTGAAAAGATGGATGTGGAAATCGCCCCCATCTCGGGTGATTGATTGATCTCAATTCAGCAACACAAAAGCCCCTGGCGAAAAACCAGGGGCTTTTTTCATGAAATGAAGGTTTCAGATTGGCATCATTTTTTAAACTTTTGGAAAAGACTCTCCATGTAAGCATAGAAACCGACAATCCCGATCAACAGTGCTGTAAGACCGCCAACAAACAAAACCGTTCCAAAAGTGAGTGGTCCAAACTCTCCCCAGGCACGCACACAGGCAACCAGGATCAGCGCAATCGAAAAAGCCTGCGATTGCAATATCAGCCGCGCCGCGCTCCAGCGTTCATCTCTGGCGATCCCCAGGCCAACCAATCCGGGTAGGGCAAACATGGCCCCCACAACTCGCGCCGTTAATGGGGTTAGCGTCCAAGGCCAGACCCCCATCATTAGATTGGGTTGGAAAAACAACAGCAGGCTGATCAGCAGTGTTACAGCCCCAACAATCCCCAATCCCCAACGGATCCATCGAGGAATCGAGGCATCCGCGGCCAGAGCAATTTTGCCAGAGTCTTGGGATCGATTGCGCCACCAAACTGCAAACACTAGAAAGGGCGTAGTGAAATATAACCCGGCCCAGGCGTAAAACGAGATGTGCGCATGATTGAAACGATCCCAATGTAGGACTGTAGCAATTCCCAACAAAGTCGCAAAACTCATCACCGGCAAGAAACCTACCTTGACACGATGCCACTTTTTCAGCAGCAAAACGCCGCTAAAAAAGTAGACGCCACCCGCGTAAGCCGCGCCCAACATCATGGCTGACATTTGAGGTTGCAACTTCCAGGCAAAAAGTTGTTCCGTTTTTGAAGGAAACAAATAAAGGATTACAAAAGCCACTACCAAAAAGGGGATCACCAGGGCGGCAAGCCAGCGGGTAGCGGGCAAAATACGGTTGCTTTTAACAGCAGGGTCCATTGGATCAACTCCACTTTTCACCGCAAAGGGTTCAAACCACAAAGGTACCCTAAGATTTATCTAAAGTTCCTTGCGCTTTCGGACTCAGCGGTTATTTATCATTCTTTTGAACAGGTAAGGGGCCTCGATCCTAGTTGGATCGAAATTGATAATCAATTTTAGACTTGTTTTATCCAAATAGCAAGCCCCCAATTTTACAAAAAGGTGACTGTCACTTTCATAATGCCAGTCACCTTGCAAACCATTAGCCACTTCAAACAATCGATTTACCCAATCACCCCGTTACCCGGTAACCAATTCCAATCAGTGCCAGATATCATCATAAGCATGCTCACCTTTGAGCAGCGCGCCGCGCTCGAAACGCTGCGGGTCAAAGGCCGCAATATCCACGGTTTGCGCGTGACCATCCACGATCAACTCGGCCACGCAAGCCCCCACCGCCGGGCCGATCTTGAAACCCGTGCCGCTGAAACCACACTGATGATACAACCCCTCTGGCCCCATCTGCCCGATGACGGCTCGTTGGTCGGGCGTGATGCCGTCGTAACCGCCATGCGCACTGTGAAGAGAGGCTTGCTCCATGATGGGCACTCGCAAGCAGATGCGCTCGATGGCGCGCTCCACAAAACCGGGCTGGGCGCGGTCGGTGTAGCCCTCCGGGGATTCGCCCAGGGGATTGCCGTCTTCCAGGCCCACCAGGGTCAGGCCGCCGGTTTCGGGGCGGAAGTACATCGAATGGGCATTGTCGATTACTGTGGGGTGCGAGGGGCCGAGTTCCGGCGGACGATTGATAAACATGGTATCGTGCCGCCAGGTGGTGATGGGTAACTCCACCCCGGCCATTTGCGCCACACCCGCGGCCCACGCCCCGGCGGCATTGACCACGATAGGCGCAGAAAACTCGCCCTCGCTGGTGCTCACGCCCACCACTTTGCCGCCGACCACGCGCAAGTTCGTGACCGTACAGCCCTGGAGCAGGCTGGCACCCAGGTGGCGGGCCGCATCCATCAAGGAGGCCGTGGTGGCGCTGGGATCGGCGTAGCCCGATTCGGGTTCGAAGGCCGCGGCTTCGACATCCTCGAAGTTGAACAAGGGCGCTAAGCGCTGCACATCATCACGCCTCACCAGCAAACTGGGGATACCGATGCGCTGATGCATCTCCACATTGGCTTTCAACTGCTCGATATGTTTGGACGGCACCAACTGGATGAAGCCGGTGCGGGTGAAACCGCACTCACCGCCCACGCGCTCAGCCCAATTACGGAAATACTGAAACGAAGCCCAGGCCAGGCGGGATTCGGGTTCCAGGTCGTAGTGCATGCGCACCAAACCGCTGGAGCGCCCGGTGGCCGCCGAGGCCAGGGTGTTTTTCTCGATTACCAACGGCTTCAGACCGCGCTCAGCCAGGTGAAAGGCCGTGCTGGCTCCGTGAATGCCCCCGCCGATGATGATGGCGTCGAAGGTGTTCGTCATTAGCTGCTCCTTTTTTTAACGCGAATGCCACGAATATACGAATAACGCGAATTTATTCTGTTTTTATTCGTGACATTCGCTCATTCGCGTTATTCGCGTTTGAACAAGCTCTCCAACACCTGGCACTGGGCTTCGCTCAGGCCGCGGTAACGGCTCAGGGAGCGCTCGCCTGTGGCGATCTGCGCCCAATCGCGGGCGATCTCGGCTTTTTGCCAAGTATCGAGCTTGAAAACATTAAGTAGCTTGTGCAGGCGCTCGGGACTGCGGTCAGGCGTGGCGAGCAGATCGCCCTGCAGGGTCACGACTAACTCGTCGCAGGGTTCCAGGCGGATAGACGATAAAATCAGGGTGGCAGTATCCGCATCATAAGTGGAGGCCACTTTTAGCGGCGCATCTTTCAGGGTGATGGAAACTGCCCGGGGTTCAGAGATCCCTCTGAAATTCAGAATATAATTCCGCTCCCCAGGGATGAGTTCGGTGGCCCCGGTAGCGGGAGCGATCGTGAAAGTGAGCGAATCATCCGCCCAAAGCTGTTCCATTTTCGTCAGGGCATACTCACCGCGCTGATAGCCGGTGGTCTCGCCATCATCTTCATAAAGCTCGAAGGTGTTGTTGGCCCCGGGGAAAACGAAGAGTTGCAGGGTCTCGGGGTTGGCGAGGCCGCCCCAGCCAACTTCGGGGGCCAACGGCACAATGGCCCCGGCTTTGGCATACACGGGGATGTCATCCAGCAAGCCGTAGACGGTTTGCCAGCCACCGCCGTTGAGGCGCTCGCCGCTAAAGAAGTTGAACCAGTGACCCTCGGGCAGCCAGACGTTTTGGCGGCTGAGGCCGGTTTCAGGGTTGGCAGGTTTGGTGAAGGGGGCCGCGAGCAACTCGGAGCCGAACCAGTAAGTGTTGTAGGCCGCGAAGCTGTAGAGGTCTTCGACTTCGGGGTTGGAGTAGTAGAGTGGGGTAATCATGGGCAGGGCGGTGGTGTAGTTACGCCAGGCCATCGTGTAAATGTAAGGAATCAGGGCGTGGCGCAGGCGCATGGCCGCCGTGGCGGCCCGGTCGGCGGCGGGGCCGCGGCCCCAGGGACGGCGCTCGTGGAAGGGGTTGGCGGTGCAGTGCAGGCGCAAGATAGGGCTGAAAACGCCATATTGCACCCAACGGGCGTAGAGTTCATCATCCTCGATGCCGCCCATGTGACCGCCGATGTCGTGGCTCCACCAGCCGTAGCCCACGTTGGTCGCGGTGGCGGTAAAGCCGGGCTGAAAGTCGAGGGCTTCCCAGCCGATGACGGTATCACCGGAAAAGCCGATGGGGTAGCGGTGGCCGCCCAACCCGCCCCAACGGGAGAAGACGAAGGGCCGCGTGACACCATCGCGGGCCATATCATAGTAGTGCAGGTGATTGAGCCAGGGCAGGGGGTCGAGGCCGGGCAGGCTGGAAAGCTGGCCCTGCTGCCAGTCGATCCACCAGAAGTCGATGCCCTGCGCTTCGTAGGGGTGATGCAAAATGTTGAAGTAGCCCTCGGCGAATTTGGGGTCGGCGATGTCGAAGGGGATGGGGTCACCACTGGCGGGGTCGATCCCCATGAACTCGGCAAACTCCATGTACTGCGCTTCGTGGTTGTGGAGGCCCTCGGCGGGATGCAGGTTGAGGGCGGTTTTCAGGCCAAGTTCGTGCAGTCCAGCGATGAAACCCTCAGGATCAGGGAACAACCCCTGGTTCCAGGTGTAGCCGGTCCAACCCGAGGAGGTGTTGCCGGTCTCGGTGAGGTGCCAATCCATATCCACGATGCAGACCGAAAGCGGCACGCCGTGTTCTTTGAATTCGCGCATTAGGCCCAGCAGTTCTTCATCCGAATATTTCCAATAGCGGCTCCACCAGTTGCCCAAAATGTAGCGCGGGATCATGGGGGTTGGCCCGGATACCCGGCTGAGATCGGCCAGACAGGCCGCGAATTCGTATCCGTAGCCGAAGAAATAGACATCCTGGTTTTCGGGGTGGGCGCGATTTTCGAGCCAGCTTTCGGCGTTGAACACCAGGGATTTGGAGTCATCATAGGCGGCGGCCCCACTGGAGGCCATCAGGCCAGGATCAGGGCGCACAAAACCGGCGGCTTCATCCAGGGTGCGGTAGGTGCCGCCCAGGTTGCCGCTGCGCCAGGCATTATCACCATAATGCCAGGTGCTGCCGGTGGCTTTGACGATGACCTGCAAGGTAGTGGGCGTGAAACCCTGGGGGTTGACGCGGTAACTCAGGTGCAGGTGCTCGCTTTCGATTTCGACGCGCTCGGCGTTGGCGATCACATCGGCAACCGGGGCGGGCTGGTTGCGGTACCAAAAGGCCTGGCTGGCGTGATCTTCAAATGCGCCGCTGGGGCTGTATTCCAGGCGGATCAGGCGGCTGGTCAGCAGGGTGAAGCGCACGTGGGGAGCCGTGACAACGGCCGCGGGGTTAGGCAGGGGGTCAAAGTGGAGTTGAAATTGGGGCAAGACGGTCATGGGGGGGGTCCTTTTTTAACGCAAAGCCGCAAAGCTGCGGAGACGTAAAGTTATAGAATGGTAGTGAGGGTAGCAAAAGGGACGGGTTTCGTCAAGGTGGAGAGATAGGAATTTCCAGCAGAAAATCCAAAAACGAAGCGGGTATAATGATCTAAAGTGGTGCAAAGGCTTGCGAGGTGCGACGATGAACGCTGAACCGGAACGCTACGATCTGGAAACCCCCCGATCCGAGGCCAATTACATGTGCTTCACCCTGGATACCGACGAGGATCAGGCCGCNNCCCTCCCGGCCTCCCCCAAATGCCGAAAAGCATGGAATTTGGGGGAGGAGAAAGTCATCCGGACGAACTATGAAAAATAAATACTCTCGCCAAACGGTTCCTCCCCCATTTTCGTCTCAGCACTTTTTGCGAGGCGCAAAGAGAAGGCACCCCCACCCGGCCTCCCCCAAATACGATTGGGGTTCATCGTATCTGGGGGAGGTGGCCGCAGGCCGGAGGGGGTAAACACCATGCCCGCCAGGAGAACCACGCCCAAAGGTTATGCACGCGCTCACGAACTGCGCCGCAACCAGACCGAGGCCGAAGCCAAACTCTGGGCCTGCCTGCGCCGCGAGCAACTCAACGGCGTCAGCTTCCGCCGCCAGCACGCCATCGGCCCCTACATCGTGGATTTCTGTGCCATCAAGGCCAAGCTCATCATCGAACTGGATGGCAGCCAGCATTTGGATCAGGCTGCCTACGATGCCGAGCGCACAGCCTTTCTCGAGTCCAAAGGTTATCGCGTCCTACGTTTCTGGAACCCTGAAGTGCTGCAAGATATGGAGGCTGTGCTGCGTGCTATCACTCAGGCGCTGGTAGAGCCATAGTCCCCCCAAATCCTCGCGAATTTGGGGGGACTGAGGGGGGTACCTACGCCACCGGGTCTTCCGGGTGTTCTTCGTTCCACTGGGCGGCGAGATCATCGCTGGTTTTGCCGATATTCTCGCGGTTGACGATTTGCCCGGTAAAAGCGCCGGGGGTGTTGAGCGCTGCCAGGATGCGCTTATCCACCCTCACCTTGACCTCGATATCGCCGTTCAAATCGATGCTGGGGGTAAAGATGGCGATGCCGGTATGCACCGGGCGGCCCTCCAAGAGCAGGCCGGTAAGCGTTTCTACTTCGCTTTCCTGCACGTTTTTGACCACGCCGGAGGAAAGCGTGGTGCGGTTGGTGATGAGTTGCATAAATCGGTTCACATCCGCGGCCTCAATCAACTGGATGCGCGGGCGGTAGGCGGTAATTGCATTGATTTTCTTAGCCATTTGAATGTACTCCTTATGGGCTGGTTGTATTGGGTTTTATCGAAACAAAATCGTAGGGGCTGCAATTTAAATTACAGGGGCTAGAAATGAAATCGTAGGGGCTGTAATTTGATTTGCAGGGGCTGTAATGGGGATTCAACGGCGTCGAATCCCGCCGCCAGTTTATGTGGGATCATACAGTGGATTTATGCCATCAGCCCTCCTTTCACTCGTTGGCAGGGCACAGGTGACAGTCACATCAGCGCTAGCAGAATCGAAAAATGACCCTATCCCTGTTTCGATTGCGACTGCCTTTGAAATTTTGAACCGGGGGTCTACCGATAAAACGCTCCCCTAGCCAGCAGGGGCAAAAGCCCGGTTATTTGTCTATACCCTTCACGGCCACAAATTGCGCTTTTTCAAACGGATGGAACGCGCAATTTGTGACCGGGGGCATTATAAAAAATTGGGTAGTGGTAAATTTTGACTGAT
>DOTA01000318.1:0-1566 GCA_003513015.1 Chloroflexota bacterium | reverse complement strand
TTCAGTGTGCTCTGCGCCGTAGAGCCAAGCAGGTACGAGCCAAATTATAGGAAACTTTTGGCCGGGAGTCAAATAAAAACTCGCCCCGGAGCGGGCTTCCGGTTGGGGAAGGTTCTCCGGGGCGAGGCGGCGCTCCAGGTCTGGCGAGCAACCTCAAAGCCAGATCAGGGTCAACGGGCCAGGGCAGGCGCGGGCTGCGGGCGTTTGCTCAGCCAGAGCATCAGCAGCCAGTAAGCCAGCAAGAAAATCACCAGCAAAAAGGTCACCAGATACATCAGCATGGCCACCGGTAAAGATGAATCCGTGCCCGCCAACAGGCCGTGCAGGGTGGCCCCCAGGTAGCCCAGCAGGCTGGTGTAGTGGATCAGGCGGAAGTTTTTCATGCTGATCTTTTGGCGCAGGTAAAACGTGACCGTCACCAAAATCGAAATGTAAGCGGCAATCACGCCCAGCCCCACCCAAAAGGGGCGGTAAGGCGAGAGAAAGGGCACCAGAACCTCGGCCAGCGAGTAAGGCAGGTATGAGTCGGCCATCAGGATGAAAACGTGCAGCGCCAGGAACCCCAAAGCCAGCAGCGAAAACAATTGATGAAAATCAAAAGTGAAGCCGCGGTGCAGCAGGCGGTCGAAGATTTTGCTGGAGATGGCCAAACCCCAGATGGTCGAGAGCCACAGCAAAAGGTAGGCCACAATCCCGGCCGCCCGGGTGACATACCAAGTGGCACTTTGAGCTGCGCCCAGGCCAAACAGCCAACTGAACAGGTTACGGATGGCCGGGCCGAGCGGAGAGATCAGCACGATGCTGCCCGCCAGCACGCTAAAAAAGCTGAGGATGATAAAAGCGATCCAGCCGGAGGAGATAGAAACCGGCTTGGGGAGGGCTTCCGTTTTAGAAGGTGGGTTCTGGGACATAGCATAACTCCATATTTGTAAGGGTGCCGCTGATTTGGCCGTCTGGCTCGACGGCGGCATATTGCAAGCCCTCCACGCGGGAGAGCAGGGCGGGGGCCGCGGCTGGCCCGGCGATCAGCAGGGCTTTGGCGAAGGCCTCGGCGTAAAGAATGGATTGGGCATAGACCGTCACGCTCAACCAGGGGGAGCGGGAGGGTTGCCCGTTGCGCGGGTCGATGATGTGATGGCGGGCTTCTGCGCCTTGCCGCCATTGGCGGCGCGTCACGCTGGAAGTCGCCAGCCCCCCGGCGGGAACTTTGAGAATGGCCAGCACCTGCTCGCTATCCAACGGGTCTTCCAGGGAGATTTCCCAGAGGTGTTCGTCACCGGGCAGGCCCAACAAGGCCATGTCGCCCCCGGCGCTCACCGCGCAAGCCGTGGTAAAGGGCAAGAGTAACTCCGCGGCCTGGGCAGCGATCCAGCCCTTGGCGAGGCCGCCCAGGTCGATCTGCATCCCCGCGGGCAGGAAGATGGCCCGGGTGGCGGGGTCGAGGCGGGTTTCGCGAAAGGGCGGGGAGGGCCGCAGCGCGCCACTGCGGGCGGGCAAATCTGCGCCGCGGATTTCATCCATACTGCGGTCGTAACCGGCCTGCTGCAAGGCCCCCAAAATGGAGGG
>DOTA01000097.1 GCA_003513015.1 Chloroflexota bacterium | reverse complement strand
CTAAGCCCCCGACTCCATTTCAGCAAGAATGCTATAAAGTAACTCAAGTAGAACATTCTTAACCGAATCTTTGCTGCTTGCCACACAAGGTAAAAACTTTAGTTTAGGATCAAGGCGCAAAGCAATTCGCATATCTTCGATATCCCAAGCATCATCTAAATCTTGCTTGTTGGCTGCAACTACATAAGGGGTTGGGGCATAAGCTCTAAAGGTCTCAAGGATACTGCGCGCCTCACGGAAAGTTTCCGGGCGCGTACTATCTACCATTACAATAAATCCCAACATGCCTTCTGANNGCGACCAAAATCCATCGCGACGGTTGTTGTTTCTTTAATTTTCTCGGCCTCAGATGAAATACGCCTTTCAGTTGCGACCACATCGATTTCACTGACCGTCTGGATGAACTCAGTTTTGCCAGAGTTGAAGGGGCCAGTGATTACCATTTTTACTGTTTGCATAATGCCATATCCTCAAGGACTCAAGATATTCAGGGGATTAAATTGATCGTATCCGGTTAATTAGTCGATTAACCAAAGATTTTTGTTCATCGTTGTCGGTTGTCGCCACACCCGCGATCCGCCCACGCTGTGGAGGTGGTGCCCCCTCAGGGCGCACCATTTCAACCAACCCAGCTTGAAGAAGGCCGTAAACAATCTTCCGAATTTCAAGATCGTTCATTTTTATGGTGTTTGCAATTTGGCGGATCGAATTCTTGGGGTTGATATATGAAACCACCCGCCATTCTTCAACGCTCATGTTGACATTGCGTAAATTTGTATCAGGGCGATCTGTAAATTTTAGCGCGATATCCAGGCTGGGTATTTCATCTTGCAATTGTTCCCATTCGCGTAAACGGCGGGAACCTTCAATGATGATGTTTTCCAAATTAATTCGCAACGTAATTTTATCATCTGGTGGAAGAACACCATTTTCGAAACGGAATAAACCTTCTACCCAGGTAAATAGTCGGTGAATGATCCCAATAAATTCTGTTTGAAGACTGGCAAGAATATCTTCTTGAGTAATGTAATTGGCGTTGATCAGCAGAAGCCCCAATTCTTTATCACTCATTGAACCCGCTCGGGATCGAATCATTTTGTGTTGCGACTGTGATATTTTTTTTGCCCGATAAAGGATTGTGGCCAGATTGCTATCTTCTTTCCCCATTTTTGAATAAGCTAGCTTACCTTCTTTAAAGGAAACCCAGGCCGTATCATTCGGGCCTTCTATCACCAATGTGCCAGTTTTGCGGGCAAGGTTGATCAGATTGAGAAGTTGTGTGATTGTGAAATCGCGCAGGTTGCCCTTTAAGGCCATGGAATTTTCTCTTTTTTCTTTATCGGAATTGAGAAGATTATACTGCATAAGCAGATTGTGCGTCAAACCAGGTACTCTTGTTGACCCTCACAGAATTGTCAGGCATTTTGTATTTTAGTGNNTGCTAAAAAACGCAATTTTTGACTGTGAAGGATTTCAAAACCTCGGAGTGATTGCCCGTGTTGGGAGAAGAACGCTGTGCTGGCTGTGGTGCCATGATTCTTGGAGCCGAATTGGGCTGTCAGGCAGTTTGGGATGAAATTAGTATCATGATTTACACGCACCCTGCTTATGCTGCTAGCCATGACTTGGCTTTCGATGCCTATTGTATGCAGCATCCCGAAAAGTATGGTCGTTCAGCCAAATCATACGCTGCTCACCTCACCCGATTGTGTTGCGGAATTGAGTACCAGGCCGATCCTGGGGTTTACGCCATCATCCGTCAATGGTTGGATGGCAAAGTGCCGCTCGAAAAACCGGCCTTGCTGCGCGAGCGTGGCCAACTCACCGTGTTGGAAGTGTATGCCGCGTCGGATGCGGCCGAATTTCGTCAGCGCGTGCAAGCTTGGGCCGAAAATGTCTGGCAGGCTTATCACGAGCAGCAGGCACTGGCGCGTCAGTGGATCGAACTGGCGAGCTTGCTCTACGGCCAGAATCGGGTTAGCTCTCGCCGCCGATGATTTTCAGGGATTGCGGAAGTTGGAATCATTTGGCTTACGATATCGGGCGCAGCTTTTGCCGGTGAAAGAATCCCCATTTTCTCTGCCCAAAATACAACCAACCGGCCTGCCTCAATTGGCGGCGTACCCCCGGCCACAAATGCAACAACTCGTTTTTTTCAACCCTTGTGAGTGGCTGCGAACTAAAAATCGCACGTAAATAAAACTGCCTCAGTTTCCATAAATCTATTGATAGTTCTGATAAATTTTTACTCCTGCCGGATTGTTCGTATATGTGGGTAACTAGCCTCTCCAGTTTGGTCGCAAACTCTGAGGCCGTTTCCCCTCTCTGTGGGGGAGCACCCAGGCGCGGCCCATAGTCGTAGAGGCGATTAAACAGGTGAGCAGCCAGCTTTGAAGGCGGTAGCCATCTCAGGTACGCGGCCTCCAAAATCCACCAGACCCCCAGGAGCAGGATCCCACCTAATGCTATTGCGGATAGCCACCGAACCCCACGGGTCACATCCCACCTTTGGGTGGAGTCTTGAACATCCCCTTCGGGTGCGGGCATCGTCCCCAAATGTGATTCCTCTCCCGTTGCAGCGCGGTCGATCTCCGCTTGTGCCGCGGTCGGCTCGAAAATCACCCAACCAATCCCCACAAAATAGATTTCAGCCCAGGTGTGGGCATTCTTCTCCGTGACAATAAACTTCCCATCGGTAGAATCATACGTGCCACGCGTGTAGCCCACGGCCAGTCGGGCCGGTATTCCAATGGAGCGCGCCATCACCACCAGGGCTGAGGCATAGTAATCGCAGTAACCCTTTTGCAGTTCGAACAAAAAGGTATCCACCAGATCGCGGTTTTGGGGCGGGGCGGGCAGATCGAGTTGGTATTTATAGGTGCGCAGGTAGGTTTCAAGGGCGCGGGCCTTATCGTAGGGTGTAGGCGCGTTGCGGGTTAGTTCGCGGGCTAGAGCACTAACCCGTGATGGCAGGGAGGCAGGCAAAGGCAGGTAACGCGCCGTGATCCAGGCCGGGTAAACTCTCGGGGTTGCCCGTAAATCGGCTTCGCTGGCGGTAGGGATTTCCGTTGTAACCCGGTAGACAGGCCGTCTAATAATCCCGGCGAAGAAATCGGGCGACTCCTCCGGGGCGGTACGCCAGGCAAGCTGGTAATCCTGATCTACCGAAAGAATTTCGCCCGTGGCATAGATGAAACTGTTTTCGGCCAAAATCTCAAAAGATTGCTGCAATTGGAGGTAGTTTTCAGCCGGTTCTTGGGCCAATTCGCCCGCGGCATAGAATTGCATGGCAACTGGGCTAGTTTGCCAGCCGCTCCCGGTGTAGCGGTCGTAAGTGCGCGAACGCCAGTAAAGTGGAATGGCCCATTCGGCCAAATCAGCGGGTTGAAAATCGTCGATCTGTACCTTCATCACGCTCTGTTCTGAAAGTTCAGGGCCAGAACCTATCAGGAACTGGCGCGGCAAACCTCCTTGGATGGCCTCTGCCAGCGCGCCTTGCTCTGCGCTTCCCGCCTCCAAACCCAAGGATTCCAATAACGGATCTATCTGGGTGCGGTGCGGGTTGGCCCAGGCTTGCATTCTGGCGATGATTGCCGGAATTGAAATGCGCGGCAGCAACGCGGCTGCCAGCACAAAAAACAAGGCTAACCCGACGAACAACGAAAAAATCTCACCGCGCCGGGCTTCGGGGAAATCCATGCCACGCGCTTTCCAGGTGCCTTCTTTGTGGNNAGCACTAGCAGCGCCAGCGTGGAGCCGTAGGTGTAGCCCATCACACTCAAGAGTAAAACGCCGCCCGGCAAAATTGCCAGCAAAGGTTGTTCCCGGCGGCGCTGGCACCAGCCTGCCCAGCTCGCCGCAAACCAAAGGGCCAAGCCCCAACCCAGGGCCGTGGCGGTATAGTTGAATACCGGGTTCCCCGCCGCCAACGCCAGTAGCCAATCTCCCAAATCCGCAAACAGAGCCATCAAGCGCAGGTGTAAATCTGTTGCCGTGGTTTGAAAGGCCACCCAATTTATGGGAACTCCTGCGGAGCGGTGCAATCCTTGCCAGAGTAACCCCGGCAGGGTGCCGAACCAGGCCCACAATAATCCCCAAAATTGACCCACCCAGAGAAAAGGGATCAACAAGCCCAGCGAAACGATGAGCAGCCAGCTTTTCCAAGCTTTTTGCAGATTGCCCCCCAGCATCCATCCCAGGGATAGGGCTATCTGCGCTAATAACCATAACTCATTGGCTGATACCGCCTGCACCAGTGCGGCGATGCCAATTGTCACACTGCTCACCGCCAAAACCAACAACCCAATGATTGCCAGGCGGTAGAGGTTGGCGCTTTCTTGCAGCCACTTTGCGGAGATTGTCAGCATGGGGGCCTCAGGTCAGGTTTTGCCAGGGTGGAGGACTCGAACTGGTTTTTGATTTTGCTGTGGATCGGGGGCTGTCAGCCGCCAATGGGTTTTCGCGGATTGATCGTTTTGGCTCGGACGGTAATCCAATAATTCGCGGGCGATCAGTTGGTGCCGGATTCCCAAGGAAGTTAACTGCCCCCGCAGGTTTTCCGCGGTTTGCTGGCCCCCAAAAGTGAGCGGATCGAACAGCAGCACGCTGGGGATTGCGCCTGTGCGCCGCGTTGCCAGCAAAGCTGCCAGCCAAGCCCCGCCAATCGCCGGGGTGATCACGATCAAGCTGGTGTTTTGACCGATTTGCGGCCGGGCATAGGCCAGTAACTTCGCCAGCGAGATCTCCCCTGGCTCAACCAGCGCCAGCGAACGTAGAATGGAGCCTTTGGCTTCATCGCTCATCGCCGGGCGGTGCCAGATGAGTTGGTCTTTGCCATGAGCCGACAGCCCCACCGCGTGTCCGCTGCGCATTCCCAGATCGACTAAAGAGGCAGCCAGGATGATGCCATGTTCATCGGTGGCGTTTTGATTCTCCCCAACTTGCACGCCGCGTTCTAAGTCCAGAATCACCCACCAATCTCCGGCAGGCGCGCCTTCAAAAACGCGCACAAAATATTCGTTATGGCGCGCAGAAGTCGGCCAGTGAATCCAACGCAGGCTGTCACCGGGAGCATATTCGCGCACATTTGAAGCGCTTACAGTGGGGTCGAGGGCGTGGAGGCGGGGCGTGCCTTCACCCGCCCGTCCGCCGGGTGCTACCTGGATGAAGGGCAGCGGCAAAATGGGGGGCATGACCATGAGAGTCGTAGCGACCGGGTCGTGCAACGTGAGCGTAAAAATGCCAAAAGGATCGTTGGTTTCGAGCGTGGTTGGCCCCAGGGTATAGAGGCCTCTACGGGTGCAAAGTCCCCGGATGGCCCAGTGGGTTTCGGCGCGTGGTTCCACCATACGCACCTGATTAGCCCAATAATCGGGCATGTTGGTTTGCCCGATCACTTCTACCCACAGGGCGGGAATGCGGGCGCGGTTAATCAGAGTGAAACGCTCTTCGAGCCGGTCGCCCACCTGCGCCCAGCCAAAGCGCATTTCGCGGCGGATCGCCAGACCCTGAGCCAAGGCCCGCACCCAAAGATAACTGAAC
>DOTA01000141.1 GCA_003513015.1 Chloroflexota bacterium | reverse complement strand
GTTTTGTTGCAGCCCACCTCCCCCTTGCGGCAGGCGGAGCATATCGATGCAGCCATCCGGCTTTTACTCGAGCAAAATGCTGACACAGTCGTTTCTGTTATGGAAGTTCCTCACCAGTTCACACCGGTTTCGCTCATGCAGCTTGATGAACAAAATCAATTGCGCCCCTACTTGCCAGCGCCCATCATCCTGCGTCGCCAGGAGAAACCTCGGCTGTATGCCCGTAACGGCCCAGCGGTGNNGCCTCCCCCAGCCTGGATCGGGTGATCGTTTCGACCGATGATCCTGAAATTGCTGAGATTTCCCGAACCTATGGGGCTGAGGTGCCCTTTATGCGCCCCGCCGATCTCGCGGGGGATACCGTTCCCGATTTGCCGGTGTTCGAACATGCTTATAAGTGGTTCCGCGGCCCGGAGAATGATCCACCCGATGCGGTTGTCTGGCTGCGCCCCACCGCTCCGCTGCGCACCGTGGATGATATTGAAGCCGCCCTCAAACTTCTGGTCGACTCCGAGGCTGATAGTGTGCGCTCGGTTTGCCCCGTAGAACACCATCCTTACTGGATGCAGCGCCTGGATGGCAATCGCCTGTTACCTTTTGACGATCAAATTGAGATCAGCAAATATTACCGCCGTCAATTGCTACCCCCCGCCTACCGTCTGAACGGCGCGGTCGATGCTATTTTGTGTCGCACGGCCCCCAGTGAAGGCATGCTCTTCAGTGGCGATATGCGCGGTTATGTGATGCCAATTGAGCGCAGCCTGGATGTCGATACCGAACTTGATTTTGCCTTGCTCGAAGTGATCTTTCAACAGCGGGAAGGGAAAAGAAAACCATGATTCAACCTGTTCAGATTGGCCACCAATGGATTGGCCCGCACCAGCCCTGTTTTGTGATCGCCGAAGCCGGAGTCAACCATAATGGTCAGATGGAATTGGCCTTCCAGTTGATCGACGCGGCCGTGGCTGCTGGAGCCGACGCCATCAAATTTCAGGCCTTCATCACCGAAGAACTGATTACGCCCGAAGCCCCCAAGGCAGGCTATCAGGTCGAAACTACCGGCGAGCCGGGCAGCCAATACAAAATGCTCAAGGCCCTGGAGCTAAATGGCGAGCAACACCGCCAACTCAAGGAGTATTGCACTGCCCAAGGGATCATCTACCTGTGTACTCCCTACGAAAACGCCTCCGCCGATTTGCTGGCTGAGTTGGATGTGGCCGCCTACAAAATCGCCTCCACCGATACCACTAATTTGCCATTTTTGAAGTACGTCGCTGGCAAAAACCGCCCGGTCTTGCTCTCCACCGGGATGTCAACCCTCAGCGAAGTGGAGCAGGCCCTGGCTGCCCTGCGCACGGGTGGCCTGATGCATGAAATTGTTTTGCTGCACTGCACCAGTGAATATCCCGCGCCCCTTGCTGAGAGCAACTTGCGCGCCATGCAAACGATGACGCAAGCCTTTGCCCTGCCGGTCGGGTTCTCCGATCACACCGCGGGGATCGGGGCCAGCCCTTGGGCGGTAGCCCTGGGAGCCTGCGTGATCGAGAAACACTTCACCCTCGATCGCAGCTTGCCCGGCCCCGATCACCGCGCCTCGCTGGAACCGGATGAACTGGACCAACTGGTGCAAACCATTCGGAATGTTGAAGCCGCCCTGGGGGATGGCATTAAACGCCCCGCGCCTAGCGAACTACCCAATAAACCGCACATGCAAAAAAGTTTGGTAGCGCGGCGGGCGATCCCCGCAGGCGGGCAAATCACCGCTGAAGATTTAACTTGCAAGCGCCCCGGGTTTGGGCTAACCCCAGACTGGCTGGAACGCGTGGTTGGTCAACGGGCCGCTCACGCCATCGCCGCCAATGAGATTATCACTCTGGCGAGCATTGCCTGGGATGTCGCATGAACCTCGATGTGCTGCAAATTTGCCGGATCGATGCCAGCCTTGAAGCCGCGCTGGCTGTTTTTTTTGAAACCATCCAGGCCAGTGGTGAGGCCGAGTTTTTTCACCCGCACCCATTTACCGCGCAAGAAGCCAGCCGCCGGGCGTATTACCGCGGCGCTGACCTGTATTATGCTCTGCTGCAAGGTGAGCAAATCATCGGCTACGGTATGCTGCGCGGCTGGGATGAAGGCTACACCATCCCCAGTTTGGGCATTTTCATGGCCCGCGCCGCCCGAGGGCGCGGCTTGGGCGAGTTGCTGATGCACTTTTTGCACGCCGCCGCCCGCGCTCGCGGGGCCGAGAAAATTCGTCTAACGGTGTACACCCACAATGCTGCGGCTGTTTCTCTCTACCAAAAGTTGGGATACCGTTTTGAGGACGCGGAATCCGACCAAGTGATTGGTTATATGGATTTGTAATTATGTCTCCGATTTATGCTTCAACCGCCTGCCTGTCCGGCACCGAACCACTTTGGGATCGGATCGCCCGTTATATGGATGTCGGTTTCTCACAGATTGAACTGGGCGCGGGGGTTTCCGTGACCCCCGAAGATTTGGAGGCCCTGCCCGGCTTTGAGGGTGCCCTGCTGATCCATAATTATTTTCCACCCCCGGAAGACCCCTTCGTGCTCAACCTGGCCTCCGCGGATGCCGGAATCCGCCAGCGCAGTGCGACCCTGGTGCGCCGCGCATTGGATTTGTGTGCTGTGGTGGGCGCATCGTTTTATTCGCTGCATGGCGGTTTCATCACCGACCCGACCGGCTTTGGCACGCACAGTTTTATTTTCCCGCGGCCAGAATCGCCCGCCGAAAAAGATGCGGCGCTGGCGCGTTTTGTCACTGAAATCGAGGCAATTTTAGCCTATGCGCGCCCCCTGGGGGTGGCTGTACTGGTCGAGAACAATGTCTGCGATCAAAATTTGGTAGAGCGTTTGTTGTTTGTCGAAGCGAATGATTTTTTGACTCTGAAACAAGCCTTACCGGATAATTACCTGGGAATTTTGTTGGATACCGGGCATCTGAACGTCAGCGCCCACACCCTGGGGTTTGACCGGTTGGATTTTATCGATCAGGTATCCCCTTTTGTGCGTGCCCTGCATGTGCACGATAATGATGGCAGTGCCGATCAACACCGACCCTTGCAGTCCGGTAGCTGGATTTTGGATGTTTTGCGCCGCCCGATTTTTACCGATCTGCCCCTGGTGCTCGAAAGTAAATTTGCTTCCGTAGAAAATCTGGCCGAACAGATTGCCTGGTTACACGGCCTACTCAAAATTGTGTAAAATAGAATGCCCCGGCCAGAAATTGTGCGTTCCACCTGCTTAAGAAATGCGCAATTTCTGGCTGTGAAGGGTATATCTACTCTGATTTTTGTAAGCTTATGGTGAAACCATGACTCTGCCCCCTCTAAAAGACCGCATCCCCATGATTAGTATTCCCGTGAATGAAAGCATTCGTCAGGCGATGCGCGCCATTGATCGCGGTGCCATTGGTTTTGCCTTGCTTACCGAACCTGAAAACGGTCGCTTTGTGGGCCTGGTAACCGATGGCGATATCCGCCGCGCTTTGCTCAAGGGTTTGGGCATGGAATCGCCAGTTTCAGAAGTGCCGCGGCCTGGGTCACAGTCTGCCTCGGTGCACACCCCGCCTGAAGAGATCGCGGCCATGTTCAGCGAGTTTTTGCGGGTCGTGCCGTTGCTCGATGCCGCTGGCAAAGTGGTTGATTTGGCAATTTTTGACCCACGCGTGCGTTTGCCGGTAGCCGAGCCAATTTTGGGCGAGAAAGAACTACAATACGTTTCGGAATGCGTGCTCACGGGCTGGGTTTCTTCAGCAGGGAAGTTTGTCACCCGCTTCGAGGCGATGTTTGCGGAATTTTGTGAGGCGCGGCATGCCGTTGCCACCAGTAACGGCACCACTGCGTTGCACCTGGCACTGCTGGCGCTGGAGATTGGCCCCGGCGATGAAGTGATTGTGCCCTCGCTGACCTTTATTGCCACAGCCAACGCGGTGCTTTACACCGGAGCGCAACCAGTTTTAGTAGATAGCGAGCCAGATACCTGGAATATCGACCCTGCCAAAGTTAAAGCCGCTATTACACCCCAAACCAAAGCAATCATCCCCGTGCATTTGTACGGCCATCCTGCAGATATGGGCGCGCTGCGAGAGATTGCTGACCGGCATGGTTTAGCTATTATCGAAGATGCTGCCGAAGCCCACGGAGCGAGATACAATGATCGCCCCGTGGGTGGCCTCGGTGAAATTGGAATTTTCAGTTTCTATGGGAACAAGATCATCACCACGGGCGAGGGAGGAATGGTGGTAACGAACCGGGATGATCTGGCCGAGAAAGTACGCATTTTGCGCGATCACGGCATGTCTCCCGATAAACGCTATTGGCACCGAGTTTTAGGGTACAACTATCGCATGACTAATTTGCAGGCGGCCTTGGGGGTGGCGCAGATGGAACGCATTGAAAGCCTGCTGGCTAAAAAGAAAGAGATCGCCGCAGCGTATTCTGCCGGGTTGGCTGGTATTCCGGGGATCGAGTTACCTCCTCAAATGTCCTGGGCTGAGAACGTTTACTGGTTGTACAGCATCATCATCGATCCCCAGGTTTTTGGCTGTTCCCGTGACGATTTGATGAATCATCTCAAACAGGTCGATATTGAAACCCGGCCACTGTTTCCTCCCATCCATCAGCAACCGATTTACAATACTGGTCAATCTTTGCCGGTGGCAGAGCGTTTGAGTGAAAATGGCCTGAGTTTGCCTAGCGCCGTGACCCTCAAATTGGAAGATGTCGCTCGGATTGTCGAAGCAATTAAAAAAGCATCATGCCAGTAGTCGATGTGGCTTATTTCATCGAGCACGCCGCCCGCGAGTTAGATGTAGCCTGTGCGGTAAAAACGTTGTTGGCGCGGCGGGGCATCCGGATGGAAATCTGCTCGATTGTGGCGGATCTGGATGAAACCCTTTCCCGTTGGCAGCCTGCGGTGGTGGCCCTGCCGTATGGCACTTCGGTTAAAGATACGAATATCGAGATGGTAGTTTCTCGCTGGGGACAGGCGCGTTATCTCAACCTGTCTTTTGAGCAGGTGCTGGGCACAACGCAAAAATCTTTCAAAGCGCCCAAAGATCAATTTGCACGCCAAAACTTGTTTTACACCGCCTGGGGTGATTTTTTTGTGGACTATTTACAGGAATATTCGGTGCCTTCTGAGAATATTGAGGTAGTCGGCAATCCCGCTTTGGCTTTATATACTCTGCCATATCGGAACTATTACGGGCAGGTGCGCCCTGAATTGGCCGCGTTGTTCGGTTTATCGTTAGATCGCCGCTGGGTTTTTGTGCCCGAAAATTATGGCTGGGCTTTTTTCAAGGATAATCACGTGCGCGATCGTATTCGCCGCGGCTTTAGCCCCGAAGATGCGTTCCGCTACCGCGATTTTGCGCTGGATTCTCTCAAGGCGGCAGCCATCTGGTGGCGGGAGGCCGCCAAATTGGATAACATCGAACTGATTGTGCGCCCGCGTCCGGCCATCCCCGCGGAGAGTTTTCGGGCGGCGGTTTTGGAATTCGCGGGCGAAATCCCCGAACATTTGCATATCATCAAACACGGTACCGTGCGGGAGTGGACTTTGGCGAGCGATCTGGTGTTTTCATCCTATAGCACCACGCTGCTGGATGCTGCTCTGGCGGATAAACCTGTTTATATGCTGACCCCATGCCCCATCCCGGATTTCTTGTATGCCGAATGGTATGATCTGACCGCCAAAGTTTCTAGTTTCGATGAATTTGCCGCGGCGCTTCAGGCGGATCCGTTGGATGAGAATTGGAAACAATTGCAAATTTGGGTCAAGCAGCAGATGATGAGTCGCGGCGACGCGATTGCTAATCTGGTGGCGTTGATTGCCTCGCTTACGCGAGGACAGCAAACTGCACCTCCTCCGACTGAGATCGCGGCGGCGTTAAAAAAACCAAGTAAAGATCGCGTTTGGCGTAAAATTCGGCACTGGGGCTGGAATCTGTGGCTGTCGGCTTTGGTGCTAATTGGACGCCAATCTGCCGAGAAAAATTGGAATCCCCACGAAAAAGACCGGATCGACCAGGATGAGATTGATCGACGGGTAGAAAAGTGGGCGAAAGTGCTGGCTGATTGAAACATGCCAAAAGTGAGCATTATTATCCCTACCTATAACCGGGCCGTTTATGTGCGCGAATCGATTGACAGTGTTGTGGCCCAAACCTACGCAGATTTTGAGATCATTGTCGTAGATGATGGCTCGACCGATGATACCCAGGCTGTGCTGCAACCCTTCGTGGCCCAGGGAACGATCCGATACGCACGGCAAGAAAACCGCGGTGAATCGGCTGCTCGCAATCAGGGGATTGCTTTGGCAACCGGGGAATATATCGCCTTCTTGGATTCGGACGATCTATTTACCCCGACCAAACTGGAAAAACAGGTAGCTTATCTGGATGCCCACCCCGAGATTGGTCTGGTGCATTCCTGGTACGCGAAATTCGAGGATGGCGGCCGCGAGCTTGGAATTCGGGATACTTCCAAATTGACGGGAAAAATCTACCCCAATTATTTGTTAGACTGGTCGATTTTGATGGTGGTACCCAGCGTGATGGTGCGTGCAACGGTGTTGGCTCAGGTGGGCGGTTTTGATGAGAGTATCCGCTGGGGGCCGGATTTAGATATGTGGCGCAGAATCACCTGCAAATTCCAGATTGGGGTTATCCCGGAGGTGCTCTGTAAAATTCGGGTGCATCCCGGCAATATTTCCGCCGATAAAGTTTCCGCCGCGGCTTCCTTTGCCCGTTATCTCCAAAAAGCTTTCGATGATGATGCCTCNNCTTTTCGCTGAAAGCAATTGGCTATTGGCCTTTGCAATTTAGCGCCTATTTGGGTTTTCTGGGATCATTTTTAGGCTGCGGTTTGCGAGTGCGGTTGTTAAAAGTTTGGCGCGCCTGGCGTTACCCGGCCAAAGAGACCCTACCCGAATGAAAAAACCGACCGTGTTCCTCGGCACACAAATGGCGATCGGCGGCGCGCAACGCATGTTGATGATTCAGGCCGCCTGGTTCAAGCAGCAAGGCTACCCGATTTGGGCGCTCTATTTTTACGATAAAGAAGGCCTGCACCAAAAATGGAGCGCCGAATTTGACTTCCCGGTGATCAACCTGGATGGCTGGCGCTTCGGGGCTTCGCCGTTTGCAAACACCTGGCGATTGGTCGGCGCACTCTGGCGCTTATTCCGTTTTTTGCGCGAAAATCAGATTTCGGTGATCGAAACTTTTACGCCCCACAGCGATTTGTGGGGATTGCCGGTGGCTTGGCTGGCGCGGGTGCCGGTGCGGATCGGCTGTTATCAGGGGATCATCCAGACCATGCCGGGCTGGCAAACTTGGATTCATGCCCGTTTGGTGAATACACCCATTGTGACTCGCTTTGTGGGTGTTTCAAACCAGATGGTTGAACTGGCCGTTGAGGCGGGTATTCGCCCTGAAAAGGTGGTCATGATC
>DOTA01000167.1 GCA_003513015.1 Chloroflexota bacterium | reverse complement strand
GCGCTCAAACCCAACCGGCAGTGGAATATCTTGACCGAAATTATCGATAGCGTGCTCAGGCGCACGTATCGAGTTTTGAGCAAATTTCAGATCGACCTGCAAATCCCGGATGATTTACCGCTCATTCCGGTGGATTATTCGCAAATGGAGCAGGTTTTCACCAACCTTTTGCACAACAGCGCCAAATATGCCCCAGAAAATTCTTGCATCCAGATCCGCGCTCAGGTGGAGGGCGGTGATTCTGTCAAAGTCACCATTCAGAATGAAGGCCCGCAAATCTTGCCCGAACATCTCACCCGGATTTTCGATAAGTTTTACCGGGTGACCGAACCTGAAAAGGTCAGCGGCACCGGTTTAGGTTTATCGATTTGCAAAGGCATCATTGAGGCGCACGCCGGCCAGATTTGGGCTGAGAATACCCCCAATGGGCTGGCTTTTAATTTTAGTTTGCCGCTCATTCTAGATGGGAACCCGCCCCCTCAAATCGAGATCGAAAAATGATGACGAATCTAACCCATATTTTAGTGATCGACGATGAACCCCAGATTTTACGCGCCCTGCGCACCATCTTGAGCGCCCACCATTTTCGGGTGAGTGTGGCCCAAAATGGAGAAGAGGGCCTGGCCCTGGCCGCCGCCGAACAACCGGAAATCATCATCCTCGATCTGGGATTGCCCGATATGGATGGTATTCAGGTCTGTGAGCAACTCCGGCAGTGGAGCAAGGTTCCGATCATCGTTTTATCGGTGCGGAGCGAAGAATCTACCAAGGTGAAGGCTTTGGATAAAGGCGCTGATGATTATTTGGTNNGATCTGGCCCGGCACATTGTCACCCTCAAAGGAAATGAGATCAAACTAACAGCCACGGAGTTTAAACTGCTGGCGTATCTCGCCGGGCACCCTGATAGGGTTCTCACCCATCAAAATTTACTGGTCAATGTGTGGGAACAAGAGTACCGCGATAACGTTGAATATTTGCGGGTTTTTATCAGCCAATTGCGCAAAAAGTTGGAGGCTGATCCCCGTGAACCGGCCTGTTTGCTCAGTGAACCGGGGATTGGCTATCGCTTTGTGATCCGGGAATAGCAGAATCACCCTAAAATCCCAAATTCCATCACCAACAATCTCGTTTTTATTCGGGAACCACCCCAAAAGGCGGTTCCTTTATTTTTTCTTTACGAATCTCGTATCTTTCTTTATGACCGCCTTATTTCAAATTGATATATTCACGCCAATGATACATGAACTAACCCGAGAGGATACAAAATGCGCTCAATAACTTTTCCCACCCCACCGATCCCGTTTGGATCGGCTAGCAACACCGGCACCCCTGATGATATTCGCACTTATTTGCCCGGATTATCGGGTACGCATGGCAGAGATACGCTTCTCCTGCCGGATGATGCCCCGTTGATGCCTGTTCAAAGGTTGGTGATGCTGATGCCCGCCGGGGAGATTGATGAACATGCCCTGATTCAGCAAATCTGGCAGTTAGCGGCTGGTTCCCAATTGCCGATTGTGTACCTGGGGCTTGAGCCGCAGGAAGAACAGTTTGCTGCTCAACAGCGCCGCCTGTCCGAATTAGCATTTCTGACTTCTGGTCAAGAAGTGCGTGCCCGGGCAATTGTAAGCGCTGAGAAAAGTTGGCCCGAGGCCCTGACCGGCATTTTACAAACCGGGGATTTGCTCGTTTGCCTGGCAGATCACGAGGTAACGAATCACATCGTCGGTTCGAGAGGCTTGGGCAAGTTACTCGTCGAATCCCTATCGGTGCCGGTTTACCTGATTGAAGATTTGAAGATCGGGATTACCCCGCAATTCACACATCGGATCAAAGAAATGCTTTTTTGGGTCAGCGCNNCTGATCGTGGTTGCGGCCTTCTTTGGGTTAGAGTATGAAATTGATATTTCAGCGGTGAAACCCTTATCAACCACCCTGATTAGCCTAGCGGTCTTCGCTGAGTTTTATCTGGTTTGGAAAATTAACCGATGGATCGGACAGTAAGCATGAGTCCAGAATCAAAACCCTTAACAAAATTAAACAACTCGCAATCCGGCATCAGAAACGAAAACGGCCCTGCCAGCTATCTGGCCGAGGAATGTGAAGGCTGGCAAGCCTTGCTGCGCGCCCAGCCCAAATTGATGCAAATCTTTTTAAAAACGGAAGCGTTGCAGTTGGC
Source organism: Chloroflexota bacterium (assembly GCA_003513015.1). Classification (GTDB taxonomy): domain Bacteria; phylum Chloroflexota; class Anaerolineae; order Anaerolineales; family UBA11858; genus UBA11858. Next base: position 424 of record DOTA01000167.1, on the reverse strand, counting down.
CGAAACGTTGATGCAGCCGTCTTTCCAGGTTCATTTCAACTTGCAGCCCGAAGTTATCCTGCGTGCGAAGGATGCTCAAGCCACCCCAGTGCCAGCAGAGCAACGCGACCAAATGGTAGGCGGGTTGGTGGATCGTTTGATGCGCTCCAATCTGAATTTGGCTTTGCGGCAACGGCTGGATGAGTTGGAATCCGCCTCGAATGAGCCCACGGCCATCGCAGCCGGTTTGCTGCGCTATAGCCTGGCGATCGCGCTGGTACACGATCTGCTCCCTACGGGCCGATCGGTGCGTTATCAGGCCGTAGATGGCGAGGAAATCCCCACCCTGCCCAACATGGATCAGGAATTGATCGAATCAGCGCTCACCGCGGCCAGCGACGCGATTGCGGAGGAATCCGGAGAAACCGAAAGCGGGGCCGTAATT
>DOTA01000446.1 GCA_003513015.1 Chloroflexota bacterium | reverse complement strand
CTTTATCGCCTCTGAAAGCGTGCCGTTTGCCAAAACCGGCGGTCTCGCCGATGTTGTGGGCGCCCTGCCGGGGGCCTTGCAAAAACTCGGGCACAAAGTCATCATCCTCATGCCCCTATACCGCAGCATTAACCGGGCAAAATTCGACATCCAACCCATCCTCAGCCCAATGGGTGTTTGGATGGGCGAGAAAGAAGAGTGGTGCAGCGTGCATGGCGCAGCCAACCCGGATGGTGTACCGGTGTACTTTATCGAATTTTCCAACTACTTCGAGCGGGATGGTATTTACCACGATGCTGAATTTAACGATTATCTCGACAACCCACGCCGTTTCGCTTTCCTTGCGCGAGCCGGGCTGCAATTCTGCAAAGACATTGGCTTTAAACCCGATATCGTTCACGTGCACGATTGGCAAACCGCTCTGGCTGCAGCCTATCTCAAAATCTGGCATTGGAATGACCCCGTTCTCGGCGATGCGGCTAGCTTGCTGACGATCCACAATGTGGGCTATCAAGGTAAATACCCTGCCGAACATTACGCATACACGGGTTTGCAAGCTGGCAATTTTACCGATCGCAAATTTGAAGACCACGGCGGCATGAACTATCTCAAGGGCGGGGTTTACTATGCGGATATGGTCAATACCGTCAGCCCCAATTACGCCCGCGAGACTCGCACCCCCGAATTGGGCTATGGCATGGCGATGTATCTCAACGATAAGGGTGACCGTTATCTTGGAATTTTGAACGGCGTCGATTATACCGAGTGGAATCCGGCGGTGGACCCGTTGATCCCAGAGAATTACACTCCGGAAGATTTATCCGGCAAAAAAGCCACCAAATTGGCTCTGCAGCAGCGCTTCAACCTGGAAATTGACGAGAGTATCCCGCTCGTGGGGGTGGTTTCCCGCTTTGCCGATCAAAAAGGGCTGGATTTACTGGCCGGAGCTATCGAAGGTATCGTCAATAATATGCGCGTGCAATTTGCCATTCTCGGATCAGGGGATAAGGATTTGGAAAGTTACTTCGGCACCCTGCCCGCCCGTTACCCCGGGCGCATCGGCAGTTATATCGGCTATAACAACGAAATTGCCCACTGGATTGAAGCTGGCTCCGATTTCTTCATTATGCCCTCGCGCTACGAACCCTGCGGCCTGAACCAGATTTACTCACTCAAATACGGCACCCTGCCCATCGTGCGCGCCACGGGCGGTCTGGACGATACCGTAGAGCAATACAACGAAGCTACGGGCGAGGGCACCGGCTTCAAATTCTGGGATGCCAGCCCTCACGCCATCTATTTTGCGGTGGGCTGGGCTGTCAGCACCTACTACGACCGGCCGCAGCACTTCCGCCAAATGCAACAAAGGGGCATGGCTCAAAACTACTCCTGGGAAGAAAGCGCCCAGCAATACGAACGGGTCTACCGGCGCGCCATCGAAATCAAAGGGAGGGAGTAAAAGGCATACAAAGTAAACAGGTAAACACGTTGGTAAAAATTTACTACGTGCTTACCTGTTTACATGTGTACTGATCTACACAACACCATGAACAAAGGCATCCTCTACGCCATCGGCGCTTATTTTCTCTGGGGTCTCTTCCCCATTTACTGGAAGTTAATTCACAACATTCCCGCGTTGGAAATCATCGCCCATCGTATTACCTGGGCTTTTCTCTTCGCCTTGTTAATCATTTGGATCAAAAAAGACTGGCAAAATTTCAAGCCCGCCCTCAAAAACCGCAAAATTTTACTCACCTATCTAATTGCTGGCGTGCTGCTCTTCATCAACTGGCTGGTATATGTTTGGGCGGTCAATGCCGATTTTATTGTGGATGCCAGCCTGGGCTATTTCATCAATCCCCTGGTGAACGTGATTTTGGGCGTGATCTTCCTGCGCGAGCGCCTGCGCCTCTGGCAATGGATTCCGGTGGGCATTGCCGCACTGGGCGTGCTCTACCTGACCATCAGCTACGGCGCGCTGCCCTGGATTGGCCTAACCCTGGCTTTCTCCTTCGGTACCTACGGGTTGCTCAAAAAAACCGCCGCACTCAACTCCATTCACGGCTTCACCCTCGAAACCGGCGTTCTTTTCCTCCCGGCGTTGCTCTATTTGCTAGCTCTCGAATATACCGGGCAAGGTGCCATCTTCCATGTGCCAGCCTACCAAACCATCTTGTTGATCCTCACGGGCGTGGTCACCGGTTTGCCGCTGCTCCTGTTTGGGGCCGCGGCCCGGCTGGTACCCCTCTCTACGATGGGATTCATTCAATATATCGCGCCCACCCTCCAATTCCTGATTGGCGTTTTGGTCTACGGCGAAGCCTTCACGCATGACCGTCTGATCGGCTTTGGCATCATCTGGCTGGCCCTGGCCATCTTCAGCATTGACGGTTTCCGGGTACGCCGCAAAAACCATCTACCGGCTCCGGCCATCTAAAAATTTCGCACATCACACTTTGCTAAATATCCATGTAACCGGTTACTTAAAGCGTTGACAAGGGCACAATCCTATTGTATATTGACTGGGCGCTTGCGCGATTTATTACCAACGCGCCGCGCAACCCCATCAAGAACCATAGAGGAAAATGCCCATGAAATTCGGCCACTTTGACGACGACCGGCGGGAATATGTCATCACCCAGCCCGATACCCCCCTGCCCTGGATCAACTATCTCGGCAGTCAAAGCTATTTTGCGCTTATTTCCAACACCGCAGGCGGCTATTCCTTTTATCAGGATGCCCGCCTGCGCCGTTTAACCCGCTATCGCTACAATAACGCCCCCCTCGATAACGGCGGCCGCTATTTGTACTTACGCGATAACGCCACTGGGGATTTTTGGTCCCCCACCTGGATGCCCACGCCCGAAGTAAAACTGGATGATTATGAGTGCCGCCATGGCTTGGGATATACCACAATTGCATCGCGTTATCGTGAAATTCAGGCAGAAATCCGTTATTTTGTGCCGCTCCACGCCAACCTGGAAATTTGGGAGGCTACCGTTAAAAACGAGAGTGCCAGCCCCAAAAATCTCTCGCTGTTTTCCTTTATCGAGTTCAATTTGTGGGATGCCTGGGACGATCAAACCAACTTCCAGCGCAATTTCAACATTGGGCAAGTAGAAATTGATGGGGCTACCATCTACCACAAAACCGAATACCGCGAGCGCCGCGATCACTTTGCCTATTTTGCCTGTTCCGCAGAAGTGAGCGGCTACGACACCCAACGCGAGGCCTTTCTGGGTCCCTATCGCGGCTTTAACCGGCCCAGCGTGGTCGAAACCGGGGCATCGGCCAATTCCGAGGCCCACGATTGGCAGCCCATCGGCTCGCACCACGTTAAACTG